>JBDTTM010000127.1:0-10036 GCA_039930605.1 Bacteroidota bacterium | reverse complement strand
GGAAATAATTTCTGCATTTCCCGCAGTTACCTGCAGGCTGGCCATAATTGCGTCTGTTTCAACCGGCTCGATAGATGAAAGAGACTGACCGTCTTTTACCGAAGGAGAAGCCGAACTTCCTTGCGAAATCAACAGAACACGATCACCGATAATGCCTTCCGAGCCGATGGCCATCTGGCAATCTATTTTGATAAATTCCTGAACAGATGTTTTGACGATCAATTCAACCTGGACTGTTGAGTCGTTGATAATTTTTATTTCATTCACGGTCCCTACATTGATTCCTGAAAATCGGACTGTATTCCCAACCTGCAATCCGCTTACATTGTAGAAGGTGGAGGTAAGGTGAAAGATGGGATCGAATAAATTTTTCTGTCTTCCAATCAGGAAGATGCCGCTTACTAAAAGTAAAATTCCTCCGACAACGAACAGTCCTAACCGCGCTTTGAATTTTGTTGAATGGGTATCCATAGTAATATTTATTTAAAGAATGATTTTAATAGAGGGTCTGTTGAATTATCAAATTCATTAATTGTTCCCTCGGTATATACTTCTCCGTCCTTCAACATGATCAATCGATCGGCGGTCATGCGGGCACATTCAATATCATGCGTGATGATGATAGATGAAGTTTTGTATTTTTTCTTTACATCATTGATCAGCAAACTGATTTCATCAGAAGTAACAGGGTCGAGACCTGTTGTCGGTTCATCATATAACATGATGAGTGGATCAACAACAATGGTGCGTGCTAAGCTTATTCGTTTGCGCATTCCACCGGATAACTGGGACGGCATTTTATTCAACGCATCCGCAAGTCCCACATTTTCCAGCACTTCTTTCACTTTTTCATCCATCTCTTTTTCCGTGAGATCCTTTCTTATTCTTCTCAATGGAAATTCAAGATTTTGTTTCACAGTCATTGAATCGTACAATGCGCCGCTTTGAAATAGAAAGCCGATCTTCTTTCTCATCTCTGCCAATTCCTTTTCGTTTAATGAACCTACATCTGAACCAAGAACGTCAATCGAGCCTCCATCGGTGCTCAACAACCTGACTATACACTTTATCAATACGGATTTTCCGCTTCCGGATTTTCCAAGCACAACTAAGTTCTCATTTGTAAAAAGCCGGAGAGAAATATTTTTTAATACTTCCTGGCTGCCGAAACTCTTTTTCAAGTCCGTAATATTTATTACTGACTCAGGAGTTGTGGCTGATTTATTGTCGATGCCTGCTGTATCTGCGTTTGTCATAGAAGGATATCGGTTATCTGTACAGCGATCATATCTACAATAATTACCAGCAATGAAGAAAGTACGACTGCCGAATTAGCAGCAACGCCCACGCTTTCTGTTCCCCTGCCGGCAGTATACCCTTTGTAGCATCCGACAATACCTATTACAGCGCCGAAGAAAAATGATTTGATTAATGCAGGGAAGAAATCCATAAAGTCGATGTGACCGAATGCCTGGGAAAAAAATAAAACAAAATTTACGTCTCCCTTTATATTTACTCCAATCCAGCTTCCCAACATTCCAAGTCCAATTGCGAACAAAACAAGAATAGGCAACATCAATGTGGATGCAAGTACGCGCGTTACAACCAGGAACTTTATCGGATCGGTCGCAGAGACTTCCATTGCGTCTATCTGTTCGGTTACTTTCATGGAACCTAATTCCGCACCCATGCCCGAACCGATTTTTCCTGCACATATCAGTGCGGTGATGACGGGTCCTATTTCGCGAACGATGGAAACTGCTACCATTCCCGGAAGCATGGTGACGGCTCCAAATTCAGCCAAAGTCGGTCGCGTTTGAATAGTGAGAACCAGTCCCATGATGGCGCCGGTGATTGCAATTAACGGCAATGACTTATTCCCTATTTCAAAACACTGACGGAGAAATTCATTAAATTCAAAATTGCGGGAAAATGTTCCTTTTATCAACTGCTTAACGAAGAGAGAAATGTTTCCCACCTCCGTGAGAAAACCATTTGCTTTTTCTGTACGGGCAATTGTTTTTTCACTAAGCTTGATAGATTGTACGGTGGCAAAGCTTTTTACTTTTAGTACCGGGTTTCTCTTTTTTATGTTCTCCATCGCAAATTATTTTCTTTTTAATTTGTGTTTGAATATGGCAATGGCAGGTATAGTAGCGCCAAGCTTAAATCCCCAGGGCATTATTGAATCAATGTGGTCGCAGATTACCTTGAGTATGTTGGTGATGGAAATAGGCAGATCCCAAATGCCAGCCATACGAGAATGAACAATGAGGCATTTACTATAGCAGCATTGCTTCCTGTTACTTGGGTAGCGTGCGATGAAAGTCTTTCAAAGGAATTCAGCTTTGAGAATTTGTGTTTTGCTTCCATGGACATTCAACTCAATCATTGATTTCACTTTCAGAAAAATCTTTTTTAGAATGCGAAATTTTGGATGAAACCAGGTTAATTAATTGCCGGGCGGATTGGATAATGTTTCCTGAATTATTCGCTGCCAAATTCGTGACGAGAGCCTGTATGGCAATGCCTGCCAATTTCTTGATGGGATTCTTCGTGAATCCAAATAAAATATTTTTTGCGATATAGCCGGATGCAATTCCAACAGCAGTGCCGCTGATCCCGGTTTTTATGGATGGCGATTCCGTAATTTCTTTCCATGTGTTCTTCAATACATTCATCGGCTTTAAACTTTCGTAAGTGATTTGAAATTGTGATTTCAGATCATGCAATTCTTCTTCCCGTTTTATCTCCAATAAAGAAATTGCTCTTGCCAGCGAATCGCTTGAATTTACTTTTGACATTTATTTTTCTTTCATCATCTGTATGATAATGGATTCTTTTACAGGTTTTTTAAAAAGCTGACTGTGCGAGAAATAGAGTATGGCTGCAACCAATGCATAGAATGCTGATACGACAAAAAAACCGTAGTATGATTTACCGAGCACTTCCCCAAGCCACAATGCCAATCCGATATTCAGTATCACGAGAATGAAGAATCCAATAAGCACAAACGCAATTTTTGAGACGAATGTTGAAATCACATCGGCTGATTTGTCAATGGCGCGAAGCCTGAATAAATCAATTGTAGTTTTTACATACCCCTCTGTCTTTTCAAACAAAGTTTCTATCGGTGTTGCCTGGTTGTCCATCGATCGGAACTATTTATTGTTGCGCAATTTCTTTAATTCACAGCGTTCTTTACTTCTCTTTTTACTTCATTCACTTTTGACTTCCCTTTTTCAATCATGTCATCAGCATCTTCTTTTGCCGATTCGAATTTTTCAGTAAGGGTTTCAAGAAAATCATTGAACTTATCTTTAAGCTCATCTACATAATCGTCTCCCTTCCTGGAAATCTTTTTCCGGGTTTTTGTTCCTTTCTCAGGTGCAAACAAAATTCCCAATGCTGCACCAACGGCCAATCCTGCCAATACACCCAATACTACTTTTCCTGTATTCATAATTTTCATTTATTAAAATTGTCTGATTATTTATTAAAGTGGTTTCTTTCCCTGGATGACTCTAAGAAGAATTACGATGATTGCAATTACAAGCAGGATGTGAATGATTCCCCCTGCGCTGTATGCAAAAAACCCAATAGCCCAACTTATAATGAGTACTACGGCAATGATGTAAAGAAGATTTCCCATGGTGTTTTTATTTAAAGGTGTAATTATTCAATTATGCTGTAAAGGTGAGCGCCTTTGGACCAAATGGCGTTACACAATTATTGGAGATAGTTACATCATTCACACATGATGAAATTTCAATAGTCAACGCCTTTTTTGTGGGCCGGGATTCAGCACGGAATCTGCTGAAAAGGTTCACAATGCCCCCATCACATTCACCACGTCAAAAGCAGTGAAGGTGAGGTAGTATAAATCATCGGTTTTCACGATGAGTGGGTCTTCAGTTCCACACGATTCATAATCGAATCCAGGCATGAGTACCTGAATTTCACTTCTTTCTGTCACTACCAGCGGACCTTCCGGTTTGCAATATCTGATGGTGGAATAATTCCCTTCACGTACGCCTCTCTAAAACTTGTGGACTGTATTCACATCCGGATAGCTGATTGATTTAAAACGCAATTCTTTTCAGACACATGGTCTGTCTATTTTAAAATAACTCCTTATTTTTTATTTCTATCATGTGGCATGATTGCGGATGAACGATTAATAGTAAAAAAAACGACCGTTTAGGGCCGTTATTGATTGATATTGTAAGTAGATTTTTACTTTGTATTGTCTTTCCCTATATCTTTAAAAGCTTCTCCAATTCCATCCATGTCGTGTTTGAATTCCCGCTTGAATGTTTCCCAATCAGAATGTTCCTTTTCATATGCGTAGAGCTTGCTTCTTAAATCAGCATTTTTTTGCTCAAGTTGTTCAATTCTTTTTTGACGCATACCATCAAACGTAGCTGTACCCGGTTTTGCTAATTTCTCTTTCAGTTCAGTAATCCGTTTTTCGTTTTCAGCTATTTTTACTTCTGCATCTGCCTTAAATGCGGGGTACTCTGCATTCAATTCCGTTTTTGCGTCCTGCAAATCCTGTTTTGCTTCCTGCACGTTCTCTTTTGCGTCTTCCACTTTTTTCTCATCCGAGTTGCATGACGTGAAAATATTTGCTGCCGCCAATGCCACCAATAGGGTATAGAATGTTGCTTTTCTCATTTTATTTTATGATTTACGAAAAATTTAAAGAGTCATCAGGATTTTATGTAATTCTTCTTTTGATTTGCCGAGTTTGATCTGGAGCTTGCCGAACATCTCTTCCTTCTTCCCTTCTGCAAACAGCAGGTCATTATCTGTTAAGGTTGCAAATTTTTGTTTCAGTTTTCCTTTTTGTTCATCCCAGTTACCCTTTAATTCGGTAGTATTCATTTTGTTTTTAATTTAGTTTGCCACGATGAGTTTCGAAGCACTGCAAAGATGAGGTTCATGTGAGTGAAAGCTGTTACACAAGAATAGAAAAGAGTTACATGATTCACACATTGAACATTGATTAATGGCAGGAACAAAAACCGGATATACTTAACGGACATAAAACGTTTCGGATATGGGCGTTTTTATTTTCAACGCACAGCAAGGGTTTTGCTGGGTTCCAGAAGTTAGATGATGTATATTCGGTTTCGAAGCTGCGGGCAAATGATTGTAGTATGATCTCACGCAATATTACGGTTACTCACTACCACACAAAAAAAACCCCTCAAAGAGCTTCAAGCTCTCCAAGGGTTAATATTAATTCCGGAAAAAAATTATTTTTTGTCTTGATTCTTTTCTACCCGCTTATTTTCCTGTTTAACTTCTTTTTTACCACGATTACCTTTTGAGGGTTTTTGTTCAGGAACATTCGGAGGTCTTACTTCTCTTGGCAGCTGATTATTTTCATGTCTTGGTTGCTCCTGATTTGGAGCGGAATTTTCTTTGGGGTCAGGCATCGGCATTTCACGTGGGTGTTGTTCTTTAGGCGGCATTTGTTGTTGCCCGTCGGGAGGAAGCGTTTGATGTTCCTCCCTTGGAGAAGGAGTATTTTCTTTTGGTGTTTCTATATCTTTTTTTTCCTCGTTCGGCGTTCCTTCCTTTGGTTGCCTTACCGGATTTTGTATTCGTGGTTCAGGATCTTTGTTTGCCGGCTGTTCCCGTTGAGGCGTTGTTCTATCGTTGTGCTTATCCTGTTCAGGGTTTCTTTCCGGAATTTTTTTCTCCTTGTTTGCAGGTGACTCATTTCGATTTTGATCCTGTCTTGTCTTCACACCTGTACCCATCGGCTGCGGTTTACCGATAGGGCGCTCTGCCTTCTTAACCTGAGGTGCGATTTCTTTTCCTGATTTTTCCACGGAAGGACGATACATGCTTATTACATTATTTGTTATCGCAGTTCGACCGGGTTTGTTTTCATTTCCTACTTTATAAATGGTTACTTCCTTATTGGTAAGTTTCTTTACTTCTGCAGCACGGGGACCTGCAGCATACGTGCGATGATTGTCAACATAGGTATTATTAATAATTGTAGTATGTTGAATAATGACGGTATTGCCACGCGGACCATGATAATAATTATGCCAGTGTGGATGATAAATATAGGCGGGAGAAATAAATACCCACCAATCGTCAGGTTGATAATAGTTGCCGAATGACATGGAGACGGAAACTCCGGGACCCATTGGTGCCCATCCGTAGTAATCATTACTTGAGCGCCAGGTTACCCATGCGGGACCCCAGTCGGTATCAGGTATCCACACCCAACCATAAAAGCTGTCGAACGTCCAGCGCCCGTAGTGAAACGGTGCCCAGCCCCAAGCGTAATCCGATACCCACATGTTTCCATATTCAGTCATCACCCAATGCCCATCCGTATCATAAGGGCGAAAGCTATTACCTGCGGATGGAACCCAGACGTTACCATAGGCGGGGTCCTCTATCCATTGTCCGTACGGAGATAAATCATCATAAAATACCTGGTAGGAAACGCTTGCTCCGGGTTGCGCGTTTGCTTTTTGTGAAGGCAATGTAATTGAAAGAAAGACCACACATAAAAGCAATTTTAATTTTTGAATTGTCTTTTTCATTTTCTAAAGTTGAAACTTGTTAAACAAAGAAACTATTTGATTGTATCTGTATTTTTGCTTTCGACATCAACTGAAGTATCTATTCCATGCGGATGTTCACGGGACGTCTGCTCATTGTTCTCTCCTGATTCTCCTTGTGGATGCTTAAGTGGAATTTGCTCCTCGCGTTCTGTAGATTCCTTCTGAACATCCTTCTCACCTTGTGTAGGAGATGGATTCGGTTTCTTCTCAATTCTTTTTCTATTCATCTTCGTTTCAATTTAAATATCTTCTGAGCGTCCAGGCAATTGTTTCATGCTGTTCCATCAGGCCTGTAAGAAAATCTGCGCTGCCCGCATCTTTAAACTTGTCTGCACAGGCATCAACAGATTTGCGCAGTTTAATTATTACACTTTCATGATTTTCCAAAAGTTCTTTTATCATTTCCTTAGATGAAGGATACTTGGCGGGATATTCTTTGATAGAGGATAGTTTTGAAAATTCTTGCATTGTACCAATGGTTTTGCTTCCCAATTTACTGATGCGCTCTGCGATTTCATCAATGGACTCTTCCAATTTTGTGTACTGGCTCTCGAATAGTTTATGGAGTTCCATAAAACTTTCGCCACCCACATTCCAATGAAATTTTCTTGTCTTGGTATAAAGTGTTACTGCGTCAGCAAGTGCGACAGACAATAACTCAGTCACTCCTTTTAAATGTTTTTCTGAGATGCCTATTTTGGGTTTCATTTTATAAATTTTTTAATTTGAGTTTAGTAAATGGTAAGCGCTTAAATTATTTTCATATTCCTTCATTATAGCCCTCCCTTATCTTCGTCCAGGTTTTCATGAGCATCCCCACCTAAGCTGTAGTAATTATTTTCTTCGTCTTCACTTCCTACATTTTCCTGCTCGTCATCCAATTCGGATCCGGGTACATCTAAGTCATCTCCGACTTCATCGTCATCAAAATCTTTTTCGTTTCTCCCGTCCGGTTCCTCATTCGGTTCCTTAACAGCAGATGGATCTTCGGGATTCAAATCTGTTTCCTCTTTGTCTTTATTGTAAATGTCTTCTCCCTGCGGATAGAGTGGATATCCGGGAAAATTCTTTTTTCCCTTTTCATCCTGGGCAGATGGCGCTGTTTGTTTTTTCATTTTAGACTTTTTTTATTTTATCAATCTGCAAAATTGAATAAATTTAGAATATGAAGTATTACATGATTATGCAAAAGTGTTACATAATTCACACATTGTGGGGCTCATAGTTTACGTTGTTCAAAACAGTAAAATGTCTAAAAAAACAAAAAAGCATTCTGACCATTTGTCAGAATGCTTCTATGGTAAATCAAAAGGAATGATCGAATCACATCTTAGCTGCCAACGCATGATGCTTGGCATCTTCTCTCTGAGCATCGTTAGCTAGACAATTTTCGCCATGAGCTGCAATGGAACAGGATGCTGCTTTTTCATGATTGCCAGCCTCATGATGCTTTGCTGCTTCCAAGTGATGCTTTGATGCCGCTTCAAAATGAGCTGCAATTCTTTTGTGGTTTTCAATTCCCTTTTGATTTTCAGTGGAAGAAGTGCCGTTCGACGTTTCCTTTTTGATTGGGGCTACTGTTGTAGTTGACATTGTACTTTATTAATATCGCAACTGAATTGTTACGACGTTGCAAAAGTGAATACCTTTTATAACGAACGCGTTACATGATTTCATAAATAAGTTACATGATTCACACACGATTTGATTTGAAAGGAGATAAAATTTAATCATTGGATTTCTTGA
Source organism: Bacteroidota bacterium (assembly GCA_039930605.1). GTDB lineage: Bacteria > Bacteroidota > Bacteroidia > AKYH767-A > 2013-40CM-41-45 > JAPLDB01. Next base: position 1,694 of record JBDTTM010000127.1, on the reverse strand, counting down.
ATGAATCTAACAAGTACCCTCCCGATAATTATTTTTACACAAGTAATCTGCGATTGGTTCCCTTTAGTGAATAATGGGCGAGCGATAACCGGTTTAAACTAAGAAATTATCGATGCAAAATTGCACGTTTGTATCGGCATTGATGGTTACTGTTGCCGCAACACGTATAGTTCTATCGCCTTTTTAACGACAGATCAGTTGATTTTTTTTCTCGTTTTTTAATTGTATGCTTATCATTTGTTTATTTGAGTAAAGCAACTGAAATTATATATTCTGCATTTTGATATTCAGATTTTTCATCACTAAAAATACTTCCCAGCTAATTAATGCTGAGAAGAAACACCAAACAGAGACTACATAATTTTCAAAAAACACTATTGTAATGATGAATGAAGTTAGATTGAGAAGACCCAGGCTTGTCATTCTTTTTGCATCTGAAAGAAACGGAGGAACGATGGTAGTTAAAAAGTAAAATATACTAAGAATAATCGTGTATTGTTCATAAGGAAAATCAAGGGCATAGTGAATATGGTAGGGAGTAATTTCTGCAGTAGCATGGTAGAATAACAGGCGATGTGCAAGAAAGGCAGCCAGCAATATACCTAAAGATAAAAATATCTTCATTGCTTTTCTACGTTTAGTATTTTTTTCAAGAAGCAAAATGGAAAGCGGCACCCAAATGGGCCATACAACTTGCGCTAAACTCAAAAAAATATTTATAAGAATATTTTGCCAATGATTATAATCAGAGTGCGTGAGCGATAACCAAACAAACCCTTCAGTGAATTGCTGAATGGAAAATATAATGGGAATACTTGCAAATAATATTTGCGATTTATTTTCAGCTTTTTTTAACGAAGCAATTCCGGCAACTGCAAGAATTGAGCTTGCACCAAAACTTGCAGTTGCAGAAAAACACATATTTGGTAGTTTTAATTATGTTTGAATTTGTAGGATATTATTTATGCATAAAGTTTTCGATCTTTTCAAAAACCATATCCGGATTCTTCGTCAACTAAAAATTTTCTTCTCTCTTGATATTCTTCCGTTGATATTTGTCATGATGCAATGCGCTCTTGCAAAATATATAATGCAGGACCTTTCTTCATTCAGCAGGAATATTATAAGGCGTGACAAAAAATCAGAAATACTAACACCCGCCAAACGAACCAGCATTCCTCTTTGCTCATTTATGTAGGAGAAATGCTGCACTCTTAGATTTTCAAATCCAGACCTTTTTACTTTAAAGGAATTAAAAGATGAAAGAACGTGAATAGATTTGTTAATCTACCAACAAGTAATATGAGAACAGTTATAGTGCTTAGCGGCTTGCTTAATGAGTGCCTCCTTGTCTGTTGGCCTGGAAATATCTGCTTTTATAAAAAGGGCATCTCCACCATCTGACTTAATTTTCCATACAGTTTCATTGCCACTTGCTTCATTGAAGTCAAAGACAATTATTTTTGCACCCTTGGAAGCATATAGCAGTGCAATTGCTTTACTAATGCCAGAACCTCCACCCGTTACAATCGCAACTTTATTTTCTAAAATTCTCACTTTCCCTATTTACTTAGTCTATGTATTTTCTTTCATCAGATTGGCATCCTCTTAATGAACTGAACTATCAAAACCATGCGGATGTTTGTTTGGTGTTTGCCTGTCATGTTCATTTGTTTCTCCATGCTGATATCTTA
>JBDTTM010000126.1:0-10062 GCA_039930605.1 Bacteroidota bacterium | reverse complement strand
CCATGTCCATTGACCTGTCGACCTGCAATACTTCCACAAATCATTATAAATTAGCTGGAATACATTTCCTTCGCCACCACCGAAAAGCCAGAAGTCACCATTCTGATCAATGGATGTAGCGCGACATTCTTCTCTGCCGGAAGGAATATTTGAAGAATCCGGCTGACATTGATTATTATATGTCCCTGCACCAAAACTTCCCATGATCCATGCCCAATTATTCGTTGCCGTATTAAAACGCCAAAGGTCATTGTACAAAGTTCCGGAAGTATAATCCAATCCACCAAAGAGCCACAGATTTCCATTGCTGTCTTTCCAGCGTGAATAGCTTTGGCGTTTTCCCGGAGTATTGGCAGGATCTTCCACACCTTGAATTCCGTATACGCCGGCACCACCTGCTCCGGCAGAACCTTTCATCCATGTCCAGGTGTTTGTTGCTATATTAAAACGCCACAGGTCATTAAAAGAAATTCCTGAATATCCACCGAAGAGCCAAAGGTCTCCTGCATTGTCAGTCCAGGCGGTAGCACATTCAAACCTCGAGCCCGGATTATTTGCAGGATCAGGAACTCCCTGTGTTCCATAGACGCCTGCTACGCCTGTAACACTCGGTCCCTTCATCCATGTCCATTCATTTGTCCCAAGTTCATATTCCCATAAATCTGCATAAACACCCCCGCTGCCACTTCCTCCATACATCCAGAAGTTTCCCTGGTTGTCAACCCACGAAGCAATTCCCCATCCTCTTGAAGGCGGATTATTAGTTGCTGATGAAACACCCATGGTTCCATAGTTTCCCGGATCACCCGGTGTGCCTGTACCTTTTTTCCAAACCCACTCATTTGTTGAAGGGTCATACTTCCATAGATCACCAAAAGTATTGTAGGAAGAATTTAATCCTCCGAAGAGCCAGAAGTTTCCATTGAGGTCAGTCCATTCACATGACTCATAAGTTGCAGGCGGAACATTCGTTGGACTTGAAATACCCTGGGCTCCGAAATTGCCTGCACTATTTGAAGTGCTGCTTCCATGTAACCAAACCCATTCACCTGGTTGCGCATAAGAAGCCTGGAAATAAAAACAGGATAATATAAAAATGATTCCATCTGCAATTAGACTTCGGCGGAAGAATATTAATTTATTTCTCACTGCAGTTGAATTTATTTACCACTTACCTGGAAGATGATTTAATAAATTTCATCCGGTAGGATTTATCGGGTGCTTTAATTTCCAGCCAGTACATTCCTGCTGACATCGAGCTAACATCAAATGGTAACTGAGCTATCGGCAATGAACCCGTCAATACAATATCACCAAGTGTATTATAGATTGTAATTGAATTAATTGCAGTTTGAATGTTACCTGGATTTATATTTTGAACTGATAGCAAATTATTTACCGGGTTCGGAAATATTTCCCACTGCCCATTACCTGGCAGGAATGGTATTCCGGCAATCACATCAAAAATTGCAGCTTCTACTTCACACCCATTCGCATTGGTAGCAACGACATTGTAATCACCACCTGCAGGTGCTACATAAAAAGATTCTGTTGCACCTGCAATCAGCAATCCATTGTAATACCATTGGTAGCTTACTGCACCGGCATTGGCGAAAAGCGAATCTCCGCTCTGGAAAATACCCTGGGGAGCCGGGTAGGGATAAACCGTTATGTAATTGTTCAGAGTAAGTGTATCGCTTCCGAATGCATTCGTAGTAATGAGCGTTACCGGGTAAGTACCGGGAGTGTTGTAACAGATTACTGACGGACTAAAATCTGTACTGGTTGTCGGGTTTGCCCCGGTAAATGTCCAGAGGTAAGATGTACCATTGGAGGAAAGATTTGTAAAATCTGTGCAGGTACCCGGACATATATGATTAGGTGCAGTAAATGATGCAAGCGGAATTACGGTAATGCAAGTGGTATCAGGCGTATATTCCCAAAAATCATTTGTGAGTGAACCGCCATTCACACCACCGAGGCCGATATATCCTTTGCCGCCAATGGTAAAGAATGCTGATTCATCACGTGCACTTCCGCCAAAAGGTGCTTTTGCTATCCATTGATTCATGGCTGGATTAAATTCCCAAATATCGTTGAGCACACTGTTGACAGGAAGCGTTTGCCCGGTACCTGCATAACCGCGGCAACCAATTGCAAAACCTGCAGGATCTCCACGACCGGAAGCGGGGAGTGGTGCCCTCACTGTCCAGGTGTTGTTCGCCGGATTGTATTCATAAAAATCATTTAGTCCATTCAATGACTGATCGAATCCGCCACCAACATATCCAAGCGTATCAATTGCAAAAGCAAATGGCTGCGAACGAGCAATCCCCGGGAAATTTGCCAGTTGCGTCCATACATCCGGCACAGGATCATATTCCCATAAGTCATTCAGGAATACGTTGGAATTATTCCTGCCTGTTGCGACATAGGCTTTGTTACCGATCACGAAACTTGTGGGGACCTGTCGCTGACCACCGGCAAAATTATTCATCTGTGTCCATGAATCCGCCACCGCATCATATTTCCACATGTCATCCATCATTCCTGCATTCCATCCCAACCCTGCATATCCAAATCCGCCAACACTGAAACTAACTCCGCTCCATCGGCCACCACCTCCGAAAGCAGCTTTTGAAGTCCACGTGTTTGAAGTCGTGTCGTATTGCCAGAAGTCACTTGCATTCGAGCCGTTATCGCCGCAACCGAAATAACCTTTGTCATCAATGGAAAAACAAAATGCCCTGGAACTGCCATTCCCGGGATAATTAGCCTTCTGAGTCCAGTAATCACCCAGTACAGATGTAGGAATAAGCTGTATGCAAAGCAGGCTCAAAAAAAGAGCAGGTAGTTTTTTTATCATGCCGAAATCAGGATTACTTCTTTATGAATTTTGACCGGAAACTTTTTTCGTCGCTGGAAATTTCAATCCAATACATTCCCTGAGAAAGAAGCCGGCAATCTACAGTATTCAGCTCGCGGTTAACTGGTAAATTAATCCGCTCACCCAGCAAATTGTAGATTGAAATAGTATTCAATGTTCCAATGGTGAATCGTGAATCATGGATTGTGAATTGATCGACAACCGGGTTTGGAAATAAATCAAAGTGCTGACTACTGCTACCACCTGATGCTTCTATAGCTGCTATCACATCAAAAATTACTGCTTCCACTTCGCAGCCATTGGCATCTGTTGCTACCAAATTATAATTTCCGCTTTCATTTGCCACGTAAAAATAATTTGTTGCACCGGCAATCTGCACTCCGTTGTGATACCATTGATAAGATATTGCACCTGCATTTGCAAAAAGTGTATCCCCACTTTGCGAGATTCCCTGTGGTGCAGGGTAAGGATAAACTGTGATGTAATTATTCAGCGTAATGGTATCACTGCCGTTTGCATTTGTAGCAATGAGCGATACGGCATAATTACCGGGTGCATTGTAACAGATGTTTGAAGGATTGTAATCAACACTTGTGGAAGGATTTGCTCCCGGGAAACTCCACAGGAAGCTGGTTCCGTTCACTGAAAGATTATTAAAGTAGGTACAGGTTCCCGGACAAATATGATTCGGTGCAGAGAAGATTGCAATTGGCGGCGACTGAAAGAAAATTCCTCCACGCAGATTCGGCAATCCTCCGTTCGTAGTTCCTGACGGGAGTGCAACTGCATTGTCGTCGTAGCTGCTTGCCAGCCCCAGGCCATTGGGGTTGTCAAACCTTCCGAGAAAATTACTGGTCCATTGTGAAAGATAAATTTTTCCGTCAGGTCCAAGTTGAAGTGCGGCTGCATAACCATGTGTTGCAACTCCAACAAGCGTAGCAGAGTTTTTGATTGCTGCCGCGGAACCTGCATTCACATTCCATTGGAAAACATTGTAGCCGCTGGCACCGTGACTTGCACCATACAGCTTTGTTCCATCAGGAGAAAATTCTACTCCGTATGCATTTGAATAGGCCAGAGAGTCAAGGACGATTCCATTGGTTGCAATACCTGAAGAGATGTCAAAATCATAAAGTTCATACGGTCCCAATGCATCGTAATAAGCGATTGCCAAATGATTCCCGGATGGCGAAGTTTTCAGGTAACCGATTTGGTTATTTGAACTCTGTGTATGTATCAAGCCGTTATATGATACAACTGCCGTTGTTGAAAGTCCGGTAGAAGAGAGGAGGAATGCAGCAATACTATCGCCCGAAAAAGTCGAGGTAAGAATCCAGACATCAAATCCATTTGAATGCATACATGCATTAACACGTTCATCACATCCCGGGTATACAGCTATATTTTTAAATGTGATATCGCCTAGCCCGCCCTGCAGTGTAGTGTCTATGATAGAATAGTTCAATGGGTTTCCGGAACCGGTTTCAGGTGCTGAGAAAAGATAATAATTTGGATTTGCGCCCGGCTGCTTCACAATCATTGCGCTCTGTGTAGATGAACCACCGCCAGTTAATCCGGTACCATTCGGCATAACTAAATTGTTGCGGTTCCAGACTGTAATACCATCGCTGTAAAACAGCAACTGTCCATTGGCATTGGCAATACTTGACACGCCTTCCCATTGGTTCATTGCAACCCCGGGAAAAAAGACTGGACTTCCGCTGTTGAAATCAAGACCAGCGCCACTTCCGAAGCACCACATATTGCCTTCTTTCTGCGCTATTGCAGTACGGGAATTTAACAACAGGAAAATGAAAACGGATAATAGAAGGTAGATTTTTTTCATATTGGTAATTACATGATTATGGGATACAATATATTAGAAACATTCCTTCCCCAAACCTACATGATTTTTTTCGAAAAAACTAACCGGGGATGGAAATTTAAGAATTGGCCTCCATTAGAATTAACAGGGAAATGCTTTCGGAAAATGATCTCAATCCGAGTGGAAGAAAGCGGTGAATCAGGCAAATTGAAATTTGTCCACATCAAACAATCCTTTGTCGCTTATTTTAAGAGAAGGAATAACTAGTAGCGCCATAAAGGAAAGTGTCATAAAAGGTGCCCGCAACCGGCATCCAAGTTCCTTTGCTTTTTTATCCAAAGCAGCATAGGCCGTTCCTGTGGTGATGCAATCCTGGTCGCTCATTAAACCGGCAACAGGCAAGGGGAGGAGCAATTCTTCTTCTCCGTCAACCACACACAATCCGCCTTTGGACCTGATGAGGATGTTTACGGCTCGGCATATTTCTTCTTCACTTACGCCAACAGCAATGATGTTATGGGAATCATGTGCCACCGTGCCCGCAATTGCACCGCGCTGCAATCCGAAGTTTTTAATAAAGGCAATGCCTGGTTGTGTATCTGCATACCTGTTGACGACAGCAATCTTTAAAATGTCCTGCGCCGTATTGCTGGAGAGGATTTTGTCCCCATTGGCAATCACTTTTTGAAGCTGGCTGCTGCTTACATTTATTTCCTTCGTAATGAGCTGCCCATCCAGGGCTTCTATTACACGAATACTTTGCTGCTGATCAGGGATGTGAAAATCATTAATTTTTTTTTCTGTTGCGCCGAACCGGTTGATGATCAAATGTTTTTTGGGAGGGAGAAAGGTTACTCCATCTTCAGCAACTTTTTCACCATTGATAAAAGTTTGTTTCACTTTCCATGTCTCCAGGTTTTCTACCACGATAAAATCAGCAGGGTCGTTTTCCCGAAGCAATCCGACAGGCAAGTGATAATGAAGAATTGGATTCAGGCTGGCGGCGCGGAGCACATCAAACATTTCGACTCCATTTCCAATAGCCCGTTTTACCAGTTCATTCACATGTCCATGCACGAGGTCGTCAGGATGTTTGTCATCACTGCAAAGCATAACCATCTCAGGAAATTCACTGATGAGCGAATACAAGGCATCGAAATTTTTTGCTGCAGATCCTTCCCTGATCAATATTTTCATGCCATGTTTCAACTTATCAAGCGCCTCATCTTTTGTTACGCATTCATGATCAGTAGTAATCCCGGCAGCAATGTATCGGGCTGCATCATTGCCTCGTAACCCGGGTGCATGGCCGTCAACAGGCTTATTGAATTTTTTTGCGAGTGCAATTTTTTTCAGAACCTCTGCATCACCATGAAGCACTCCGGGATAATTCATCATTTCTGCCAAATAAAAAATGCGATCATCCTTCAGCAAAATTTCAATTGCCACAGAATCCAATGATGCTCCTGCTGTTTCAAACCCGGTTGCAGGAACACACGATGGCGCACCAAAGAAAAATTTCAATTTTGCTGCTCTTGCTTCGTCAAGCATATAATAGACACCTTCACTCCCACAAACATTTGCAATTTCATGCGGATCGCTTACCGTTGCTACTGTTCCATGTGTCAATGCAATCCTTGCAAACTCGTAAGGCGTAAGCATCGAGCTTTCAATATGAATATGTGCATCAATAAATCCCGGTAGGATGTATTGATCAGGTACATTCATTTCTTCTTTGATGGTTGTTATTTTTCCATCTTCCCATTCTACCGTACCATTGTAAATAGTGCGTTTCAGAAGGTCAATGATTTTGCCTGAAATTGAATTTTTCATTTCAACTGGTGATATATCCGGATTAATATGGTTATACTTGCTCATCAAAGAAACTAAATAAACCTTGAAAGATATGAAGAAACTTTATTTGCCTGTAGCTACTGCCTGTTTCATTTTGTTGAGCGCCTTGTATAATCCCGCCTCAGCATGCTACGCAAACTTTAATCATACAAATGCATGCGCTGGTGATACAGCATGGTTTTACGGGCTTGATTTTACAGCAGTTCATTCCTGGGATTTTGGTGACAGCATTGCCAATAACCCGAATATGGCTTTTGATGATACTGCTTACCATGTTTATACTGCGCCTGGAACCTATTACGTGACACACTTTGTAAACATAGGCGCCGAATGGGCTTTTGAAACACAACAAATTACCGTTGGAACCAATTGCTTCGCTGCTGATTTTGATTCAAAATGTGGCGGTTCATTGTATGTGATATTTGAAAATCGATCCGTTGGAAATAATCTTTCCTATTCGTGGAACTTCGGTGACCCTGCTTCCGGAAATGCAGATACCAGTACAGTATTGGCTCCCGTACATTCATTTTCTGCCGCAGGCAATTATGTGATCACATTGATTATTGACAATGGAACATCCATGGATACTTCTATACAGTCAATTGTTGTGGACACAGGTTGTATGAGCGCGTACATTTCTTATCAATGGAACCCCTGTGCCGGTGACACTACTTTTTTCTACTATAATTTCATTGGAGTAAATTCGGTGTACTGGGATTTTGGCGACCCGGCATCCGGTATCAGTAATTATTCAACATTGATTTCTCCCACACATATTTTCAGTGCCCCGGGAGTGTATATTGGAATGGTTGTCTTTTCTAACGGAATAGATACAGACTCTTTACCTGTTGTTACGAGGGTGGTGGATTGCAATGTTTGGCCGGGCGATGCCAACAGGGATGGCTATGTGAACGGGGAAGACTTCTTCGCTGTTGCCTTGTATTATGGAGATACTGGTGCTGTTCGTAACAATGCATCGGCAAATTTCAATGCACAACCTGCAACCAATTGGGTGAACGTTACAAATCTTGCTTATATGTACCTGCAGGATCTCGTTGATAAAAAGCATGCTGATTGCAATGGAGACGGAACTATCAACGCTGCTGATGTCAGTGTGATTGAACAGAATTTTGGAATGAGTCACATGCCTGGTAATACGTTGTCATCTATGATGGTCACCAATCCTGGTGATCCGGGTTTGTCAATCATGCTTCCGGCTTCAGTTTCCGGAACTACTTCTATTACTGCTATTTTGAATTATGGCGACTCATTGATTCATACACCTCTGTATGCCGCCTGTATTTATATTGAATACGATCCATTGCAGGTAGATGCCGGCAGTATCACAGTTGATTTTTCAGGATCAATGCTTGACAGCGTAAGTATTTCAAATCTTATCACTTATTATTACAATGATGTAGTCAATAACCGCCTTGTCATTGTTGAAGCAAGAACTGATCACTATGGGATGAACAATTATGGCAATCTCGCCGATATCATTTTTAATGCTGCACCCGGTTACTCCGGAATCCTTGAAATGCATATCGGCACGGATACAAAAATGATGACCAACAGTTTGTTTTCAGGTGGAACCTATGGTAATGTTCAGAACATATTTAAAGTCAATACAGAAGATGCTTCTACCCAGGTTTCCCTGGGAATAATTGAGAGTGAACAGGGGCGCCAGGTTTCCATTTACCCCACACCAGCCCGTACTAATTTCCATCTGGATGTTACGAATTCAAGCGGAAATTACGCCTTGAAGATCATTGATGCCATGGGGCGTATTCTATCAGAGAAATATCCGGTTACCAACCGCCAACTTATTGATGTACAGGATTTGTCTGCCGGACTCTATATCCTGCAGGTTACGGGTAGTGACTGGAAGTTGAATGCGAAACTGGTGGTGGAAAAATAAACACTTCCAATTCCCGAATATTTTTTCCAAAGAATTGTTGGTTTATTAAAAAAATCACGTAGGTTTGCCATTCAAACATGTAAATCAGTAGCTGTTGTATCAGTGACCTGGTTGCATTTAAAAACAATTGTTATACAATGAATATTTACGTAGGTAATCTGAGCTTTCGTGCTACTGATGATGGTCTCCGCGATCTTTTTGCTGAATTCGGTGAAGTAACTTCAGCGAAAATTATGATGGACAAGATGTCCGGACGTTCCAAAGGTTTTGGTTTTGTTGACATGCCTGATGATGCTGCTGCAAATGCAGCTATCGCAGCGCTGAATGACAAAGAATTCATGGAGCGCAACATGAAAGTGAACGAAGCTCGTCCACGCACAGAAGGTGATCGTCCACGCAAAACCTTCAACAGAGGTGGCGGCGGTGGCGGCTTCAACCGCGGTGGCGGTGGAGGTGGCTATAGCGGTGGTGGCGGCGGCGGCGGCAACCGTTACTAAAACTTTCCGGTTTAAAATTTCCTCCTCTTTCTCCCAAGGAAAGGGGCTTTTTTGTATGTAGTAATTTCTACAATTTTTTTTCTTTTTAGATTTGAATCGTTCAACTATACCAAATCAAAATGAAAACAAATTTTACAATTTGCTGTAACATTCGATCAAATAATAATCAGTTTTGACAGGAAAGATTTCTGCAATGGAATCTACCTTTATGAACTGAAGTCAGCAGCCCGGATTCTCAGTAAAGGAAAATTAATTGTGGAATAACTAGCGGCCTGTAACTTTTACAAACTTATGGCGGAATAATTTTCCGGATGTAGATACTTCTATCCAATAAATTCCTGATGCCAATAGATTGGTATCAATAGTTTTGATCGCTGTATTTGTCTTCGGTTCAGCAGTAATAATTTGTTTTCCGCAAACATCAAGAATTGAAATTTCGGTGATCGTAGTATTTGCTCTTACCGTCAATTCATTTTCCACAGGATTCGGATAGATGGAAACGGCTGCAATGTTTATTTCCGGAACGCTGCTTAAATCAACATGAATGGTGTCTGAGCATGCTGAACATCCAAAGGCATCATGAATGCAGACATAATAATCACCGGTCTGTGTGGCAACATAATTCTGGAATATCCCGGCGGGAATCGCTCCTGTAGTAATTTCATACCATTGGTAGGTAAGGGCAGGAGTTGAAATCAGTGTATCTCCGGCAAGCGTCACAAAAGGTGTTGGGGCCTGGTTTACATTTACGTATGATACACGCGTGATAGAGTTCGCACAGGTACCATTTTCTTCTGTAAGTGTCACGGAAAAATCTCCCGGTGTCAGGTAACAGATAAAGGATGGGCTTTGCTGGTTCGAATTCAATGGGAAACCGCCTGCAAAAGTCCATGTATATGTCTGCACAGTTCCTGTTGAAAGGTCCGTGAATGATACACAGTCGCCTGCACAAAGACTTTGATCACTAATCGAAAAATCCGGAACCGGTGTCTGCGCAACACTGATATACCCACTTTGTGTAGCAGTATCACTTCCAAAAGAATTCGTGGATATCAATGATACATCATAATTTCCTGCACCA
>JBDTTM010000125.1:0-10099 GCA_039930605.1 Bacteroidota bacterium | reverse complement strand
AATTGTGTGCTTCGCATGGGTATGAAGGATACATATATAAAGGTGATATATCCCATGATGAACAGAATTGGTCTGTTGTGGATGTCAGATAAAATATCTCCTGCCTATGAGCATTTCATCAGCAATATCATTAAACAAAAAATGTTTGTTGCCATAGACTCACTGCCTCCTGCTAAATCTTCCGGAAAAACATGGTTGCTCTTTTTACCTGAAGATGAGTTCCATGAAATTGGTTTGTTGTTTTCGCATTATCTCATCCGGCAGTCCGGAGATAAAGGGATTTACCTGGGGAGTAATGTTCCGCTTGATACATTATTACAAACAAAAACCCAAATCAATCCATCTCATCTGCTTCTATTTTTTGTGCATTACAATGAGCCGGCAGATTTAAAGGAATACCTCGATGTACTGAATAAGAATTTTAGCGAAGTAAAAATTCACGTTTCCGGAAATGCGAAATTACTTGGTCAATTGAAAACAAGTCAAGACATCGATTGGATTCATTCAGTGGAAGATTTAGAAAAGCAGTTGTCCTGATTCAACCTGAAAGAAAATAATCTATGTCAAAAGTTTTTATCATCGGCTCCGGGTTTTCAGGATTAAGCGCAGCCGCCTATTTGTCTGCAGCCGGCCATGAGGTGCATGTATTTGAAAAAAATGCTACAGCAGGAGGAAGAGCCAGGCAGTTTCAAACGGATTCAGGATATGTTTTTGATATGGGTCCAAGTTGGTACTGGATGCCTGATGTTTTTGAAAAATTCTTTTCTGATTTTGGTTATACCGTTTCTGAGCTCTATGAATTGAAATTATTGAATCCTTCCTTCGATGTCGTTTATGGGGAGAACGACACCATGGAGGTGCCGGAAAACTATGAAGCGCTATGCCGGCTATTTGAATCGATTGAATCTGGAAGTGCTGCACGGTTAAACAAGTTTATGGAAGAAGCGGCATACAAATACAAAACAGGAATTGATAACCTGGTTTATAAACCGGGGCTCTCCATTCTGGAATTTGCCGATGCGGAAATTCTAAAAGGTGCGTTGCGCCTGCAGATCTTTTCATCCTTCAGCAAGCATGTGAGAAAGTATTTTTCAAACCCGAAACTGATTGCATTGATGGAATTTCCGGTGTTGTTCCTGGGAGCTACACCACAGGACACTCCTGCTCTCTACAGTCTAATGAACTATGCAGGTTTAAAATTAGGAACCTGGTACCCGGTTGGCGGATTCGGAAAAGTAATTGCTGCCATGGTAACAGTCGCAACAAAAAACGGAACTCGTTTTCATTTCAATGCTCCGGTTGAAAAAATAATTATCGAAAATAAATGTGCGGCGAAAGTTATTGTGAATGGAGAAAAACTGGAATGTGACGCCATCGTTGCTGCGGCAGACTATCACCACGTGGAAACCAATTTACTTCCTGAAGAATTCAGGAATTACAGTGAGCAATATTGGGAAAAGAGAACCTTTGCCCCTTCCTGTCTGATTTATTACCTGGGCATAAACAAAAAAATAAATGCACTTCATCATCATACTTTATTTTTTGATGAAGACCTTGAAAAACATGCAGACGAGATATATAAAAAACCACAGTGGCCATCAAAGCCGTTGTTTTATGTGTGCTGTACTTCTAAGTCGGATGATACAGTAGCGCCAAATGGTCATGAAAATCTTTTTCTCCTGATGCCGGTTGCACCGGGTTTATCAGATACCCCTGAAATCCGCGAAAAATATTTCCAGGTCATGCTATCGCGATTGGAAAGACAAGTAAAGGAAAACATTTCAACACATATCGATTTTAAGAAAAGTTATTGTGTGAGCGACTTCGTATCGGATTACAATTCTTATAAAGGGAATGCCTATGGCCTTGCAAACACGTTGATGCAAACGGCCAATCTAAAACCGAAAATCAGGAATAAAAAAATTAAAAATATGTTTTATGCGGGCCAGCTTACAGTGCCGGGTCCCGGTGTACCGCCCGCTATTATTTCCGGCAAGGTGGCCGCCAGTCAACTACAAAAATATTTAAACAAAATAAACAATGAAGTCGCTATTTGATCATGTATCGGTCCAGTGCAGCAAACTAACAACACGTGCATACAGCACAAGTTTTTCGCTGGGGATCTATTTTCTGAATAACAAACTCCGGAACCCCATCTATTCCATATATGGGTTTGTGCGCTTCGCTGATGAGATCGTAGACAGCTTTGATGGCTATGACCGGAAATATTTATTGGAGAAATTCAAATCAGAAACTTATGAGGCGATTGAAAATAAAATTTCATTGAACCCGATACTGAACTCTTTTCAGCAGGTTGTTCACCAGTATCAAATTCCTTTCGGGTTAATTGAGACTTTTCTAACGAGTATGGAAATGGACCTGGAAAAAATAGATTATTCCCCGGAAAATTATGAAACATATATTCTTGGATCTGCTGAGGTTGTGGGGCTGATGTGTTTATGCGTTTTCACAGAAGGGCGACAGGAACTTTACGAGGAACTAAAGCCCTTTGCAATGAAACTGGGTGCTGCCTTTCAGAAAGTAAATTTTTTGCGGGATTTAAAAGCTGACTATGAAATACTGGGAAGATCCTATTTCCCACACGTTGACATGACCCATTTTTCATTGGGAGCCAAACAAAAAATTGAAAATGAAATTGAAGAAGACTTTAAAGTGGCGCTGACCGGAATTCGGAAACTTCCCTCTTCCTCAAAAGGGGGTGTGTACCTGGCATACGTGTATTACAATTCCCTGTTTAAAAAAATCAAGAACCTCCCGGTTCAAAAAATTCTTACTGAAAGAGTACGGATAAGCAACGGAGAAAAATTCGGCCTGATGCTAAACAGCATGCTCCAATATAAGATGAACATGCTATGAGAATTATAATCTTTTTCATGCTTTTACTTTTCACCGGGGCGTTTGCCGGACCACCCGCAATCTCCGGTGTTAGAAATCTTTACAAAGCATCTGCGATTGAGGAAGACTCATGCAGGAAACTGATTGGGATTTTAACGGCCTATAATGAAACCAACAACCCCTTGCTGACAGGATACAGGGCTTGTGCAACGATGATGATGGCTGGCTATGTAATCAATCCGTTAAGTAAACTTTCAAAATTTAATGAGGGGAAAAACGTACTTGAAAAATGTATTGAAGCTTCGGCGGAAAATATTGAGTTGCGCTTCCTGCGTTTCTCTATGCAATGTAAAGCACCTTCGTTTCTTGGCTACAATGCTTCTTTGCAAGCCGATAAATATCTTCTTCTTCAAGCCGTTTCGAGTATCCCTGATTTGCAACTCAAAGAGATGATTCTATCCTTCTTTAAAAATTCGGATTGCCTCAATGATTCAGAAAAACAAATTATAAAATGATAAATGATTATTTAATCCTGGTTGATGAAAATGACCTACAATGGGGCAAACTGGAAAAGTACCTTGTACACCAGTTGGGATTACTCCATCGGGCATTTTCGGTTTTCATTTTTAATACAAGCGGGGAATTGCTTATGCAGCAACGGGCCGAGGGGAAATATCATTCCGGTGGCCTCTGGACAAATACCTGTTGTAGTCATCCCCGGTTTGGTGAAGAAATTTCTGATGCTCTCAAAAGACGCCTGGCAGAAGAGATGAGAATGGAATGTGAAACAACATTTGCTTTCAGCTTCACCTACAAAGCAAAATTCGAAAATGGTTTGACGGAGCATGAATTTGATCACGTTTATTTTGGTGTAACGGATGATGTACCCGTCCCTGAAAACTCAGAAGTAAAAAACTGGAAATACATCAGCTTGGAAAAACTGGAAAAGGATATCCAACTACATCCCGGAAATTATACGGAGTGGCTAAAAATTTGCCTGCCGCTGGCACGAAGTCATTTTGAAAATAATATGCATTACAACCAGGTTGCTTAGCGGAAGTCAATTCAGTCAAGATATTACTGTATCGTTCAATGGAAGAAATCACAATAAATTTGTTGCTTGTTCTGAGTGCCTTCTTCAGCATGGAAGTCGTTGCCTGGTTCACGCATAAATATATCATGCATGGTTTGTTATGGAATTTACATAAGGATCATCACAAAAAGGACTCATCAGGATTTTTTGAGCACAATGATTACTTCTTCTTGATTTTCGCATTACCCGGAATTGCCGGTTTGTATGCAGGGAAGCAAAATGATTTTAATTTTCTTTTCTGGTTAGGCCTGGGAATTACCATTTATGGATTCGCATATTTCCTTATTCATGATATTTTTATTCACCAGCGGTTCAGAATTTTCAGAAATTCCGATAACGATTATTTCAAGGCAGTCCGACGGGCCCATAAAATGCACCATAAGCACCTGGGCAAAGAAGAAGGGGAATGTTTTGGTATGCTCTGGGTTCCATTCAAATATTTCAAAAAAACAAATTCAAAAGGCGGACTATGAAATTCGTATATCTCCTGGTGGATTTTTTCACCGTACTCGTTCCGTTTATTTTTTCTTTTCATCCGCGACTGAATTTTTACAAAAACTTCAAAGCTTTTTCCATTTCCAATATCCTGATCGCAGTGCTATTTATTTCAGGCGACATTCTATTTACCAGACTTGGCGTGTGGGGATTCAACCCGGAATATGTTTTAGGTATCTATTTTTTCAATTTACCTGTTGAAGAAATTTTATTTTTTATTTGTATACCTTTTTCCTGCGTGTTTACCTACCACTGCCTCAATCTATTTTTAAATATTAACCGGAACCCTAAAACGGAAAATATAATTTTACTTTCCATTTCGACAGTATTGATGGTTGCCGGAATTTATTTTCACGACAAACTATATACCTCGTCGACATTCATTTGCTTATCTCTTACGCTACTCACCTTAAAGTTTGTCGTAAAAATAAACTGGCTAACAAAGTTATTTGTCATTTACCCTGTTTTAATACTTCCTTTTTTCATCGTGAACGGAATCCTTACCGGCAGCGGCCTGGATGAACCGGTAGTATGGTATGACAATGCCGAAAACTTAGGGATCCGTCTGCTAAGTATACCTGTTGAAGATGTTTTTTACGGATTCTTACTGATCCTCCTGAATATTTTTCTTTATGAGTATTTAAAACCCAAATTCCGGAATGCAGGTATTGAGGTGTATGAACAGGGTGTCTATTAGCCTGCATCTTCAAATTTCCAAACACAAATAGCCCTGTCATCACCGGTAGAAATCAACATGCCATTGTCCAGCCAAAGCACGTTGTTCACAGAGTTAAGATGTCCCTCATTTTTTTCTTTGTCGATACGCTGAAGCATTTCAAAAGTATCAGCATCCCATATTTTTAAGGTCTTGTCACGGCTTGCTGAAGCAAAAAATTTCTGATCCGGAGAAAAAGAAAAGGCATAGAGCGCATAGTTATGCGCCGGTATAGATTTTATAAGTGAAAAATTTTCTGTGTCCCATACTTTCAGATGTGCATCCTTACCTCCACTTAGCAGGTAATTGTCCTGAGGATGAAACCGTATACAATTGACTGATTGTCGGTGTGCTTCAATCCGCTGAAACTCTCTCATCGACGCTACATCAAAGATCCTGATTGTTCCATCCCCGCAAGCAACGGCCAGTACCGAATGATCTTTATTCAATGCAATGCACCGTACTTTTTCGTTGCAAAGTTTGATATTGTAGAGTAATGTGAAATCATCCAGCGACCAAACAGAAAGGTTTCCTTCTCCTGTAGCAACAAAAACCTTATTATTTTTATATGAATATTGAATATTAAATATCTGGCTATTATGAAAAGCAATGTTGCGCACTTCTTTCCTCGTTGCAAGGTCAACAATGTGAATGGCCCCGGCAGATGTGCCAATCAGCAATTCATTTTTCTCTTTCACATAGCACAGTGCATAAATGATCGCTCCTACATTCACCAATGCCTTCGCCGGCGCATCATAATTCACATCCCATTCAGCGACAATTTTATCTCCGCTGCCGGAAAAAAATTTATTCTTATCCGGGGATTTTTCCAATGCATATACAGCCCCTTCATGACCTTTAAAAGTGCGAACTTTCTGTATTTTGATTTTATACTTATCAGTGTTCATGCTGTATTTGGTTTTACTCCTTCTCCTTTGGAGAAGGCCGGGATGAGGCTTATGCCCACACCTTCGTTCCCTCCGTACAATTGGTACAGATATCAATATTAGAACGGCTGGTCAAAAGATTTTTCCTGAATGCAAAATATGCATCGCCAAACCAGATTTCCCTGAAAGATTTTTGTTTCAAACTCCCCAATGAATGAGAAGCATCTTTGTCAAAGCAGCAAGGCACTACTGTTCCATCCCACGTGAGCACACAGGAATGCCACATCTTCCAGCAATGATTCAGCAAACTGTTTTTAATGCTCCATTTTCCATCAACGTTCTTTTTATAACGAGAATATTTATCGATGGTCGGAATGAGGTCATTGCCATTTTCATAGTTATAAACCTGAGCTGTCTTAAAAGCGACTTCATCAACGCCCATTTCTCTCGCGAGTTTTTTCAAATCTTTTACCTGGTGTTCATTCGGCTTCACAACGAGGTACTGGAAAATTGTGTGAGGTGTTTTTGACTTTAATTCCTTTTTCCATTTCACGATGTTCCTTGTTCCTTCCATCACTTTTTCAAGAGACCCGCCAATGCGGTATTGCTCATAAACTTCCTGGGTTGTACCATCAATGGAAATAATCAATCTATCGAGACCGGACTCCACAGTACGCCTTGCATTTTCATCATTGAGATAATGCGCATTGGTAGAAGTAGCCGTGTAAATATTTTTAGATGATGCATATTTAACCATGTCCAGGAAATCGGGATTCAGGTATGGCTCTCCCTGGAAATAAAAAATGAGATACAGTAAATGATTTGACACTTCATCCATTGTCTTTTCGAAAAAATTCCTGTTGAGCATTCCCGTTGGACGGGAAAAAGAACGCAATCCGCTGGGACATTCCGGGCACCGGAGATTGCATGAAGTGGTTGGTTCGATCGCAATTGAAACCGGCAATCCTTTTTGATTCGGCAAACCGGTCATCCTGGAATAATAATAACTGCCCAATACTTTGGCAGCATTTACAGCTTTCCTGATGCTGAGCTTTGAGGCAATGTTGAAAAGATCGCGGGGATTCGTATTCATCTATGTTGCAAAAGTGCATACAATATCTGAATTGATCAGGGATACAGCAAGCCTTAAAATTATTTATTGCCTGGAATATTCCTTTCTCCGCCCTTTTTCAGTGTTGATAATTACTCTCATTTTCCCCTCTCAGAACTACCCGCCTGAGTACTTTAGATTCTTCTTAAAATTCATGAAGAAAATTTTTGCGTTTGCTGTTGCCCTCCTTTTATCAGGATTTGCAAGGGCTCAGGACAACTGTTCAAATGCCACACCATTGTGCGCCAATAATACGATTGCTTCGACAACTTTCGGGGCAACGCATGCTGTAAATGATCCTGCGCTTGGCTGCGGTGACCTGACGGTGAACAACAGCGTGTGGTATACGGTGAATGCCACTACCACCGGAACCTGTACCATCAATGTCGGGCAAATCAACAACAACCCCGGACTGGAGATGGAAGTTTTTGGCGGCGTTTGCGGATCATTGATTACGACAGGTTCCTGCAATTCAGCCAACGGTCCCGGAGGTTCCATGAACCTGACTTTCGCAGTACTTGCAGGTACAACTTATTATGTGATGATTGACGGAGCTTCCGGCAACCAGGAGGCATTCACGATTCTTGCCACTTCAGCTACCAATTCTATCATCGGCCGCCCATTGCCAGGTTTTATACCGAGCACATTTTCTGGATGTGCGCCTCTTTCTGTGTTGCTTCAGAATACAACATCGCTGAGCGGTGGGACGAATATCACCTACCAGTGGCGGCTGGATGGCGGCGCCTATGTAAATGCAACAGGGAATGACACCACCGTTGTTTTCTCAACAACAGGAAGTCATACGATTGATCTGAAAGTTTGCAATGCCGAATGCGGTTGTGCTTCTGTCACACAATTTATCGATGTGGAAGATCTTGTTTCAACCATTACTCCTCCGCCAGCTATTTGCGAAAATGCTGACGTAGATTTTTCGGGAGACGCGCAATACCTTCCCGATCCTCCGTTTACACCGGTCAATATTGTTTCGTGGGACTGGACCTTTGGTGATCCGGGTTCAGGAGCCAACAACACGGCTAATGGACAATTTGTTCAGCATGCATTTTCAGACAGTGGAAATTTTGTTGTCACATTGATTGTCACCAGTGCAGATTGTGGTATAGATACCGTTACCACAACTGTTCATGTAAATGCAAAGCCAGATGTAAACGCAGGTCCAGACCAGTTCATTTGTGAATTTAGTGATGCAACCGTAACAGCTGTTGTTGCAAATGCCGCCTTGCCTGTAACCTACCAATGGAGCGGTGTCGGGATATTTGCCTGCGATACCTGTTCGTCAACTGTCATTGCCGGATTGTCAGCCGGTGGTCCTTACCCGATCTCCATTCATGTTGATGATGCAAATGGTTGCTTTGCTGATTCCTCGGTGAACATAACAGTGAATCCACAACCTGTTGTTGATTTGGGAAATGATACAACAGTATGTCAATATTCCACGCTTCAGCTCAATGCAAATATGGTTGCCGGTACAGCGCCATTTACATTTGCGTGGTTCGCTGCAGCAGGATTGAACAATGCAACTTTGCAGAACCCAATTGCTGCAATATCCGCACCTGTAACTTATTGTGTCGTTGTAAGTGATTTCATCGGTTGTATATCCGACACAACATGCATCAACATTGATATACATCCTGACCCGGTAATTACCGCAGCCCCCGGAGTGATTTGCGCAACGGATCCGAATCCACAAACCATACTCACCGTTGGTGGTGCAGGCGCCGGATCAACTTATTCATGGACGATGTCACCGAATTTTTCTCTCATCAGCGGAGCCAATGCTGATTCCTCATCCGTTACCATCTCATTTCCACCAGGAGTTGTAGCTACATACAATTTTACATGCGTAGTTACAGACGGAATTACCGGATGCCGCGATACAGTTTTTTCCTCGTACGCGATTGTAACTGGATTGAATATGGTAGTAAATATTCCGTCACAAGCATGCCTTGGAATACCGGTAACCATTTCAGCAAGTGGAGCCAATACCTATGTTTGGTCTGCAAATCCCTCCTACACTTTTATTGATTCTACACTTGCAACACAATTGGTTTCTCCTCCTGTCACAACCGTATTTACGGTAACCGGAACTGCCGGAACCTGTACCCAGGTTGTGAATGGTACGATGACTGTTTATCCAAGACCAATTATCACTGTTTCAAATGATACGACCGTTTGTCCAAATACAAATGTGCAATTGTCCATGGTTGTTACCGGTGGCACGCCTCCGTTTTTTTATGTTTGGTCACCTGCAACAGGATTAAATGATTCACTCCTGCAAAATCCGATAGCAACAGTGAGCGGTCCCATTACTTACTGTGCAGGTGTAATTGACATCCACTCTTGCTTCAGCGATACACAATGCGTCTCATTGAATGTATTTCCACCTCCGTCAATCAGTGCTGCTCCATCAACACTTTGTGCCACCACACCAAATCCACAAACAGTATTCACAGTAAGCGGTGCAGCGCCCGGATCAACATACAACTGGAATGCTTCTGCTGATTATATTCTCATCACTGCGGCGAATGCAGATTCTTCTTCCGTTACTATTTCTCTTCCACCAAATTCTGTTCTCACATATTCTTTCACCGTCAGTGTTACGGATGCAGTAACGGGTTGTGTGAACACGCTGCAGCAGACATTTACAATGACGACCGGTTTGAACATGACCGTAAGCGGCCCTTCATCCATTTGTGAAGGTGATTCAGCGACGTTGACTGTTAGTGGCGCTTCCACATATGCCTGGACCGCTTCTCCCATATATCTTTTTGCAGACGCAACATTGGCAACACAAACTTTTTTTCCGGCAGTAACAACTGTATTCACCATTACCGGAACGATTCCCGGATGCAGCCAGTTAATTACTGATTCTCTCCGTGTAAATGCCAAACCCGATGCTGTCACTTCTCCAATTGCATTGTTCT
>JBDTTM010000124.1:0-10103 GCA_039930605.1 Bacteroidota bacterium | reverse complement strand
CCGGTCATTGACTTGGTAGAACTCACTGCAGTTTTTATATCGCCACAAAGCTTGTCAATGGCTCGTGCTTCAAACATGTCTCCATTGGGCGTGGAGGTTGCATGCGCGTTAATATAATCAATTGCTGAAATATTTATTTCCGATTGTTTCATTGCACGCATCAGGGACCGGTAAGGCCCGTCTACATTCGGGTTGGAGATGTGATCACCGTTTGAAGAAAAGCCATAGCCAATAACTTCTCCAAGGATGGTTGCACCACGTTTTTGTGCGCTTTCCAGACTTTCCATCACAATGGTTGCTGCTCCTCCGCTTGGGATGAGTCCGTCACGCGATTTATCAAACGGGCGTGATGCTTTTGTCGGTTCGTTTTCGCGGATTGAGAATGCACTGAGTCCGTCAAAGCTTCCCATTGAATACATATTCACTTCCTGCGCGCCACCACAGATGACCATGTCCTGGTATCCTTCTTTAATAAAGAGGAAACCTAATCCTGCTGCATGAGATCCGCTTGCACAGGCAGCGCTTACAGTAAAGTTTATTCCTTTCAGCTTGAAAATTGTTGCCAGGTTCATATTTACGGTTGAGTTCATGCTCTGAAAAATAGATCCTGAACCGACCAGCGTTGTATCTTTTTTCAACCGGATGATATCTGTTGCTTCAATTACAGCAAGCGCTGAACTGTCATTGCCGAAGATGATCCCTGCTTCATGCGAATCGAGGTATTCGGTATCCAGTTTTGCGTTTGCCAAAGCTTCAAGGGTCGAGATATAAGCATATTCACCTTCTTCAGCCAATCCGATGCGTAACCTGCGGTCCAGTTTACCTTTCAGCTGTGGTTTTTCAATGATGCCTGTCAATCCGGAACGAAAACCAAAATCTTTCCTGGCCTGGTCGAATCCAATGCCGGATTTTCCTATGTACAATGAATTGCGTACTTCCTCTAAATTTTTCCCCAGGCATGAATAGATTCCCATTCCTGTTATTACGACTCTGTTCATTTTGGAAGGTGACTAAGTGATTAAGTGACTAAGTGATTAGGTGATTAAGTGATTAAGTGATTAAGTAATGAAGTCACGAAGTTAAAAGATTCTGTGAAAATAATCAGGTGTAGAGTCCTCCATTTACATTCAGGATAGCGCCGGTGATGTAAGAAGCTTTTTCAGAAGCGAGGAAACAAACTGCTTCGGCAACTTCTTCAGGTCGGCCGAAACGTGCAACAGGTATCAATGCTTTAAAACTCTTTTCGTCAATTTCTTTTGTCATATCAGTGGTGATGAATCCGGGAGCTACTGCATTGACAGTGATATTTCTTCTTCCGACTTCCTGAGCCAATGCTTTTGTTGCACCGATCACAGCAGCTTTTGCTGCAGAATAATTTGTCTGTCCCGGCATTCCTTTCAACCCTGACAAAGAGACCACGTTCACAATCCGGCCATATTTTTTTACCAGCATGCCCTGTACCACCAACTTGGTTACATTGAAGAATCCGTCAACACTTGTATTAATTACGTCCTTCCATTGCTTGGTGCTCATCCACATCAACAACGTATCATTTTTAATTCCGGCATTGTTCACCAAAATTTCAACCGGAGTTTCTTTATGATTTTCGAGCCATGTTCCAAGTATTGACTGCACCTGGGTTTCATCGGCAACATCAAACATCATCAATTCTCCGTCACTTCCTTTTGCTTTCACTTCGGCCAGCGTTTCTTCTGCGGCCTGCTTATTCGAATGAAAAT
The DNA here is from genome assembly GCA_039930605.1 of Bacteroidota bacterium. Taxonomy (GTDB): domain Bacteria; phylum Bacteroidota; class Bacteroidia; order AKYH767-A; family 2013-40CM-41-45; genus JAPLDB01. Next base: position 8,364 of record JBDTTM010000124.1, on the reverse strand, counting down.
TGATAAGCACAAAGTAGCCTAGTTCAGCAAGCTTCAGGCAGATTGCTTTACCGATTCCTCTTGACCCCCCGGTGACTAATGCGATTTTCATTTTTTGAAAAGTTGATTATGGAGATTGGTTTATTAGGTTAATAGGAAAAATCTATTTATCAATTAAAATAATTTCCTGTTCACCTTTAGAAAATCCCTCACACTCTTTATGCGCTCATACATAATTGAATCGTTTTTAAATTGAGGTACGAGTACACGGATATCAGTATAAACTTTTTTGGAAGCACTTGAGAGTTTGTCTGCGATACCTGAATAATCAATTGCCTGCACGAGCGAAATCAATTCGATGGCCATCACTTCGAAAGAGTTGTTGATCACTTTTGCGGCAATAAGTGCAGCATTGGAACCCATACTTACAATATCCTGGTTGTCATTATTGCTTGGAATGCTATGCACGTACATCGGGTTGGAGAGCATTTGATTTTCTGCTACTGTTGATGTGGCAGTAAATTGTGTTCCCTGCATTCCTATATTCAATCCGAGCTTACCCAGGTTGACAAATGGAGGAAGCTTTCCATTGAGATGGTCGTTCATGAGGAAATTCAGTTGCCGTTCGCACAACATGGAAAGTTTGGCAACAGCAATCTTGAGTTTATCCATTTCGAGTGCAACATAGTCGCCATGGAAATTGCCGCCATGAAATACATTTTTATTTTCATAGTCAATCACAGGATTGTCATTCACAGAGTTGATTTCATCCATCACAATCTTTTCGGCCTGTGCAATAGTATCATATACCGGTCCCAGTATTTGCGGCACACAACGGATAGAGTAATACTCCTGTACTTTTTCTTTCAGAATATTCTCATCCACCTTTCGGTTATATAGATGTTCCTCGCGGCTCTTTACCATTTTACTGTCGGCCAGGAATGTGCGCATCATTTCTGCAACTTTCCGTTGGCCCACATGCTGTTTTACATTATTCAGTTCTGAAGAATAATGGTCATCATAGGATTCAACCAGTTCCACAATCATAGAAGAAATCGCCACCGACCAATTCACGAGGTTTTTTGCATCGCTGATGTTGAGCGCACCGATTCCGCACATGGCAGATGTTCCATTCATCAAGGCAAGGCCTTCCCTGATATGAATTCCGAGCGGGGTAATTTTTTCGGAATCAAAAGCGTCTTTGGTTGACGATATTTTTCCTTTGTGATTAACGTTTCCTTCCCCAATCAATGATAGAGCAACGTGTGCAAGTTGCACCAGGTCACCACTTGCGCCCAAACCTCCATGTTCAAAAATGACAGGAAGAATGTTGTGGTTGATCATGTCTTTCAATAAAACCACGGTATCCGGATGAATGCCTGAATAACCAAGAAGCAATGTATTGAGACGGGCAATAAGTGTGGCTTTTACATACAAAGGATCAATCATCGCCCCGCTGCCGCTGCAATGGCTACGAATGAGGTTGTATTGCAAATCCACCTGGTCTTCAGAATTAATACGGTAGCGGGCCATGGGACCAAAACCGGTATTGACTCCGTAGATTAGTTTTTCTTTGAGAAATTCTTTTAAGAAATAAAAGCTTTCGTAAACTTTTCGTGTAGCTGTGTCATTCAACTCAACTTTACGGTTTTGTTCGACAATTGCAATTACATCTTCAAGCGTCAAATATCGATCGCCTATTGAAACCATAAATTTTAAATCGGGGTTCAATATTAGGGAAATTAGTTGAGAACGGGGATTTTGTCTATGGAAGATGTCATAGTTAGATTATAAATCATGAGACTTAATAATCCGAATATCGAATCTCGATCCCGATAGATATCGGGACGAAATAATAAAAAATGAGAATAATTTGAAAAGGGTTGTATATATTGGGATTGATCAACAATATTTGTAATAATACCTAATATCAAAAAAAAATATATAAAGTGGATAATAATTCTATTTGCTTCTTCTTTCGGATTTCGATATTCGAATTTATATATTTCCCTACATCATTCCCTATCTTCGCCAGATATGAATTTTTTCAACCAGGAAGTTAAATCAGCATTGGAGGCCAAGGAGAATGCGCAATGGATTGCCTATGCACCTTTTGTGTTCCAGGCCTCCAGGGCATTGCGTGATTTCGGGATATTGGAATACATCGAAACTCAAAAACCGAATTCAGTAACGATTGAGCAGGTGCAGGAAAAATGCAAGCTGAGCCATTACGGAGCGCGTGTGCTGATGGAAGCCGGATTGGGAATCGGCCTGCTTTTATGGGAGGATGAAAAATTCCGACTCAGTAAAACCGGTTTTTTCATCTTGAACGACCCAATGACAAAGGCAAATATGGATTTCACGCATGATGTGTGTTATGAAGGATTGTTCAGACTCGATGAATCAATTCGCAACGGGAAACCGGAGGGATTGAAAGTTTTTGGCAGTTGGAATACTTTATATGAAGGATTGTCAAAACTTCCTATTCATGTACAGCGGAGTTGGTTTGGCTTCGATCACTATTATTCGGATCATGCATTTCCTGAAGTATTGAAGGTTGTATTTAAGGATAAACCAAAGAATCTGCTCGACATCGGAGGTAATACCGGCAAGTGGGCGACACATTGCGTAAATTTTGATCCGGATGTACGTGTTACCATTATGGATTTACCGGGACAATTGGATATGGCGAGAAAAAATATTGAAGATGCCGGATTGCGCGATCGGATTTCATTTTATGAAAACAATATCCTGAAAGATGACAAGAAATTTCCTGAGGGATTTGATGCCGTCTGGATGAGCCAGTTCCTCGATTGTTTTTCTGACGATGAGATTGTCTCGATTTTGAAACGTTGCCGTGATGCAGTCTCAGAAAACGGGTATGTTTATATACTTGAGACTCTGTGGGACAAGCAGCAATTTGAGACTTCAGCTTTTTGTTTGCAAATGACTTCACTTTACTTCACCGCCATTGCCAATGGCAACAGCCAGATGTATTATTCAAAAGTTTTCGAGCAATGCGTGGAGAAGGCAGGTTTTAAGATTGTGGCGCAGACGGATAATATTGGAGTTTCTCATTCTTTGTTGAAGTGTAAAAAGTATAAACAATAAAAAAGCCCTTCGTTTCCAAAGGGCTTCTCATGGTTTTAAGTTACTACTTCGCACATTATTTTCCAGCAAAATAATGTGCCTGACTTAACAAATAGATATTATTCAATCAATCTTAAGTCGACAATGCTAGGTAGCACAAGTTAAGTGGTTAAAAGAGACCGTTAATTTGCGAATTAATTTTATTGATGATTCCACCAAGGTCTTCCCGGTTTTCCGCGAAGTTGATGTGGTCGATATCAATCACCAGTATTTTCCCCATTTCATAAGTGGAGATCCACGCTTCATAGCGCTCGTTCAAACGTTTGAGGTAATCGATGCGGATGGTATTTTCGTAATCACGTCCGCGTTTCTGGATCTGGTTTACCAGCGTAGGAACAGAAGCACGCAGGTAAATGAGCAGGTCGGGAGGGGAGATGAATTTATTCATGAGTTCAAACAGCGACTGGTAATTATTGAAGTCGCGGGTTGTCATCAATCCCATGCTATGGAGGTTTGGTGCGAAGATGTGTGCATCTTCATAAATCGTACGATCCTGGATAATTGTTTTTCCGCTCTGGCGGATTTTCATCACCTGCTGGAAACGGGAATTAAGAAAATAAATCTGTAGATTGAAACTCCAGCGTTGCATGTCTTCATAAAAATCATTGAGGTATGGATTGTCATCCACTGCTTCAAAATGCGGCTCCCATTTCATGTTCTTTGAAAGAAGGTTGGTAAGCGTAGTTTTGCCGGCGCCGATATTTCCAGCAATGGCAATGTGAAGTGGGTTGACTTGTTTACGGGTAGGAATGTATTTTTCCTTTTCCTGTTTAACCATCACTTTCACTTTGGGTGAAGGTGTTTTTGATTTTACACTTGCTTTTTGGGAAGATTTTTTCCGGACGCTTTTTACTGCCATAGTTTCAATGAAGTTTTAATTCTGTTAAGTGAAGTCGGTGTTTCTGATTTTCCTTTCAACCGATGAAGAATACCGGTTCAAATTCCAGCGAGCGAATCTAATAAGAATAAAAAGTAAGAGAGCCAGTTGTTAATAAAAAAAGTTTCTGTTGTTCAAATCTTGCACTTAACAATGAATCGTGGGCCGGCAGAATAATTTCATGCTCATCCAAAGTTGAAAAATTAAACTGGAGGAGCATATTATTTTTTACATACAATAAATTTTTCTCGATTACCTGGAAGGAGGAAATTTCAGTGATGGGAATTGTCTTGTAGTATGATCCGAATTTATCGAAGACCAAAATGCCAGTAGCCGGATTATTGATGTAAACGGATTCATTTGCTTCAGTAATTGATTCAGGATCGAGAGAATAGCCAAGGGTCTGGTTCATATTTCCGCTTTGGAAAACGATCCGCAAGTTGAGGTCCATTTTCTTCAGTGAGAAATCCTGGTTGTCGAAAATCCAGTAGCCATCAAGTGCTGATTGGCAAACCACCATCGGCTGCATGATGCCTGCATTGCGCAATTCAACTATTGATTCTTTTGCAAGTTTGTTATTGAGGAGGTGCAGCTGGGCAAAATCGCGGTAAAACAAAAGTATTTTGAGCGGGTTGCCAGCATCAACAGAGGTGAGCTTTCCGGAATTTGCCTCAGCATAGTTAGCTTTCGGTTTTCCAAGGGAATCAAATTGCAAAAGCTGATTTTCAACAATCACATAAGCATTCCCGAAGCGGTCTGATGAAAGTTTGACGTGAGAAAAGGGGAGAGAATTGATAAGTCTGAAATCATCCGGGGTGAAAGAGCCAAGAATAAAGAATAAGGAGCCAAGAAATACCAATGTACCTAATACATGCTTAATATTTTTTAATTTATGACTAATGAATTTCTGGATCATTTTTAAGCCTTTGTATTTGAAAGGTTCAGCATCTGAATGATTTCATCCACAAATTTACGGTCATTGCTCAATCGTGGCACCTTGTGCTGACCGCCGAGTTTTCCTTTATTTTTCATCCAGGTGTAAAAAGTATTATCAGGCAACACTTTCAGGATGGGTTTCCGCAATGCCATACTCTTATAACGCTTGGCTTCATAATCACTGTTCAATGATTTGAGTGCTGTATCGAGGGTTTCGATAAAGTAGTCAATGTTGTCAGGCGCTTTTTCAAATTCCACCAGCCATTCATGGGCTCCATTTTCACTTTCGGAGAAATAAACGGGAGCAACTGTGTAATCCCTGATCAATGCATCTGTTTTTTCACAGGCTATTCTCACGGCGTTGTCGGTATTTTCAATCATCACTTCTTCGCCAAAAGCATTGATGAAAAGTTTGGTGCGGCCTGTGATTTTGATTCTGAACGGATTCAAAGAGGTGAACCGGATTGTGTCTCCAATGAGGTATCTCCACAATCCTGAATTGGTTGAAATTACAACAGCATAATTTTTATTCAGTTCAACCTCTTCCAATGAAAGTGTATTCGGAAAATCTTTTCCATATTCTTCCATGGGCATGAACTCATAATAAATTCCATAGTCGAGCATCAGCAACATCTCATCACTATTGGCCTGATCCTGGATTCCGAAAAATCCTTCTGATGCATTATAGGTTTCGAGGTAGTTCATTTTCTCCGAAGGAATCAGTTTGGCAAACTGGTCGCGGTAGGGTGTAAAACTGACGGCGCCATGAATGAACAGTTCAAGATTGGGCCAGATGTCGAGGAGGTTTTTTTTGCCGGTCATTTCCATCACGCGCTTTGCAAGCACCACCGTCCAGGTAGGAACGCCGCTGATGTTGGTTACATTTTCGTTGATGGTTGCTTCTGCCAGTTTTTCAATTTTATCTTCCCAGTTATCCATCAATGCGATGGAAAGATCGGGCGTGCGTAAAAATTGAATCCAGAAAGGAAGATTCTGCATCAGCACTGCGGAGATGTCACCGTAAAAAGATTCATTGCTGAAAGTATTCGCCTGGTGACTTCCTCCAAGGAACAATGCTTTGCCAGTAAATATTTTGGTGTCGGGATTGTTATTGCAATAAAAAGAAACGCAGTCCTTGCCGCCTTTAAAGTGACATTCTTCCATTGCTTCATTGCTCACGGGAATGAACTTACTTTTATCAGAAGTTGTCCCGGAGGATTTTGCAAACCATTTGATGTCACTGGGCCATAAAATATTCTGTTCGCCATGCATCACTCGTGTTATGAACGGTTTGAATGCATCATAGTTACTGACTGGAACTCTTTCTTTAAAATTCTTCAGTGAACGAATGGTGGTATAATCATAAGATCGTCCCCATTCTGTCTGCTTTGCTGATTGTATCAGCCGCATACGCCAATCCTCCTGCACTTCATGCGGGTATTTGATGAAAAGGTCGACCTGGTGCATCCGCTTTTTCATCCACCAGCTTAGTATCGAATTTATAATGGGCATTTTTTGGGAGTATTCAAATCAAAATGATTGAGGAAAGATAAGGAAAAAATGCAATAAGCAGTTGGCAGTTGGCAAGGGTTCTTAGTTCAATGTTTGATTACTTTTCATTTTTGAATTTTCAAAAAAAGCAAGTTTCTTTATAGAATGACCAATGACTTAATGACTAATAACAGCTGTTTATGCACTAACAGCCTCCATTTCTTTATTCACTTTCTTCACAAGTCCTTGCAATACTTTCCCTGGTCCTACTTCGATGAATTGTGTTGCACCATCAGCAATCATGTGTTGAATAGCTTGCGTCCAACGTACGGCACCGGTAAGTTGTGCGATGAGATTTTGCTTGATCTCTACCGGCATTGTCACCGGCTTTGCGTTTACATTTTGATAGACGGGACAGATTGGTTTTGAAAACATTGTTCCCTCGATTGCTTTTGCAAGTCGTGTGCGTGCAGGTTCCATCAATGGAGAATGAAAAGCACCACCGACGGGAAGCACCAAAGCGCGTTTTGCGCCGGCAGCTTTTAATTTTTCGCAGGCAATATTCACTCCGTTGATGGTTCCGCTGATAACCAATTGTCCGGGACAATTGTAGTTTGCGGCGACAACAATATCTCCTGCAGCAGAAACTTCAGCGCAAATTGTTTCAACGATTGAATCGTCCAGGTTCAGCACGGCAGCCATGGTTCCGGGGTGGGCTTCGCATGCAGACTGCATTGCCTCAGCACGTTCCTTTACCAGCAACAGCGCATGCTCAAAAGTTAAAGTCTTGTTGACGACGAGTGCAGAAAATTCTCCGAGTGAATGGCCAGCAACCATATCAGGTTTCAATGCATCTCCTATCACAATGGCATGGATGACTGAATGCAGGAATATGGCGGGCTGTGTAACATTTGTTTGCCGGAGGTCTACATCTGTTCCGCTAAACATGAGATCAGTAATCCGAAAACCTAGCAACAGGTTTGCTTTTTCAAAATGTGCTTTCGCAAGATCTGATGTATCGTATAATTCTTTTCCCATGCCGATGAATTGGGAGCCTTGACCGGGGAAGATGTATGCTTTCATTTATTTGATTGATTCTGTTAAATGGTAAATTGCTCAAAGCTAAAACGTGTGCATGCAAGGTGAAGAATATTTTAAAGATTGCAAATAGGTTCTTTTAAAAAATTATTTTTTGACAACACATTTTTGAATGTTCACCAATTAATTGAAATAAAAGTAGGAAGTATAAATACTTATTCTATTATTTGTGGTGCGAAATAAAATAAAGAAAGGTAAAAACTGATTTATGTTGCACAAAAAAGCAATGCAAAGTATTTAAAATTAATAGTCCGAAATCATTTAAAAGTAAATATTTACCATGAAATATTGTTTTTTTTCTTAGTTCTCTTATTTTTTTATTTGCTTATTGTTGTAATGCTCAATTCACTTATGAAAATACCTATTCTATTCAAGCTGGCCAGGAAACTCCGCTTTTGATTAATATCGGAAACAACAATTATAAGTATGTGCTTTATGATTGGTATCACGATAAATTTGATATATTTAATATTGATCATACTGCTTTTATAATGAATATAGTTCTGCCAATTTCATCAGATTCAGGGCAGACCTATCAAATTGCTTATATCACGAATACATTGTTCGACTGTGATAGTAGTAATGTAGAATATGTGTTATTAATAAGGACATAAAATAGTATCATATTAAGAAATATTTATTATCTTTGCTTCATGCAAAGAAAAACACAGGATGGTCGGAATAAATCAAAGGAAGCCCAAAGGGAAGTTCGAAATTTAGCAATTACTTATTGGTTGAAGCATGGAAATATGCTTGAAGCAGCCAGAGAGTTTAATGTTCTGGAGTTTCCTTAAAACGGAAGATTCTAATTAAGTTAATTCAATAGTGACGGG
>JBDTTM010000123.1:0-10290 GCA_039930605.1 Bacteroidota bacterium | reverse complement strand
GTTCGAATTTGCAAGTGCGAAAGAAGAATACGACAGCGATAAAGGATTGAACCAACTGGAACTCAAATACAAGGTTAAATGTGAAAGAGTTATTTTGTTGTATACGTTTCTTTTTATCAATGATGAGGGAAGCAGCAAAATAATTTTTCAGAATATTGAAAACCTGAAGTGAAATAGAAAAAAGAAATTACTTTTATCTTAGCTGAATGAAAAAGGCGGTTACAAAAATTGACCTGAAAAAACTTGTTGATGAGCTTCCCGACAACCTGCTTGAAGAAGTTTACAAGCCCGTATGGGACAAAAAGGAAGGTACCGTTAATCTACTGGAGCACCTTGATAATACAATAAAGGAGGATGCAGAACTTTAGAAAAAACTGGTGAAGTGATCTTAATCGAAGATGTAATTTTAATACATCAAACTTTGATTAAACAATTCGCTGAAGGCAAATTAAAATATGAGGAAATATCACTTTGGATAAATGAGAAAATCGTTACCCCTTGAAGATTATGGCTGGTTTTACGTATCAAAAATCCCTGAAAGACCTTCAACGAATTCCCGGTGTAGGAAAATCTATTGCCAATGATTTATGGAAAATTGGGATAAAGAAAGTCGAAGATCTCATAGATCAGAATCCCCAAAAACTCTACGATAAAAGCAACAGGCAGGAAGGGGTCATCCAGGATCGTTGCCTGCTTTATGTTTTCAGGTGCGCTGTTTATTTCGCATCAAATAAAAAACATGAGAAGGAAAAACTGAAATGGTGGAATTGGAAGGAATTGTAGAAAAGCGACAGCAGGAAGCGGCAGTCAGCAGCCATATGATTAGGAAAAAGGAATTATGAAGAAGATATATTACCTGGGTACTTGTAGTACCTGTGAAAGAATTCTAAAGGAACTCAAGCCTTCAAAAGATTTCGTGATGCAGGATATCAAAACCGAACCGATTACAGCGGCGCAGATTGATGAAATGAAAAAGCTGGCAGGAAGTTATGAAGCGCTGTTTAGTCGTTTGGCATTAAAATTTCGGGGATGGGGATTGAACAAAATGACGCTGACAGAAAAAGATTACCGCAAATATATTCTGGAAGAATACACTTTTCTGAAACGGCCTGTGATGATCCTGAATGATAATATTTTTGTTGGCAATTCTCCCAAGAATGTTGCTGCAGCAAAAGAAGCTTTAAAACAAGCATAATAATTGTTTTGGCTCAAATTGAAGAATCCCTCACTACCTTCGGATGGATAATTCTAAAATTGGGAGATGCCAGTCATCGGAAACATTTCGAAATCCTGTTATCTCCCACTTTTAATAATAGGAACAATCATCCCGAAGAAAGCGAAGCGTAGTGAGGGATCTCTAAAAATAAAACAGCGACACTACCAATAATTTTCATTTAGCTAAGTCGCGGGATTATTTTGCAAATCTGCATATTTGCACATTAGTTTTCCCCATCTGCACATTGAAGAATTCCTCCCGCGCCCACATTTTCCTTCTCATCTCACAAATCATTTATGCAATCACTTTCGTAGTTGCAAAAGTGTTGATGCGTGATCATATCGGTCCGTTTGCATTGGTATTGTTGAGAGGATTGGGCGCAACCCCATTGTTCTGGCTTGCTGATGCGTTCTTCATCAAAGAAAAGACTGATAGAAAAGATCTACCGCGGCTTTTCCTTCTTTGCTTATTCGGGGTTACGATTAACCAGACTCTTTTTATCAAAGGCCTCAGTTTAACTTCTCCGATCAGTGCTGCAATCATGATGATTACTACACCGATTCTTGTTGTGGTTGTGGCCGGATTCCTGATCAGGGAAAAAATTACGTGGATCAGAACAACAGGAATTATAATTGGTTTCGCAGGAGCTGCACTATTGATGCTGAACAGCGGAATGAATGCCGGTGGCAAAGAAGACAACCCTTTTGGCGATCTCCTTATTTTCATCAATGCACTCTCGTGGGGAACCTACCTTGTATTGGTAAAACCGATGATGAAAAAATACCATACGATCACCATCCTTCGCTGGACTTTTACATTTTCCATGATATTTATAATCCCGATAGGTTTCAACCAGCTGATGCACGTAGACTGGCAACATTTTACCAATACTGAATACGGATTGCTTTTCTTCGTAATCTTCTTTACCACTTTTCTTGCCTATGTATTGAATGTGTATGCGTTAAAAGAATTAAGTCCTGCCGTAGTGAGCGCCTACATTTACCTGCAGCCCGTCCTGACTGCAATTATTGCCATCAGTACCGGCAACGATTCCATTTCAGGAGTAAAAGTTTTTTCTGCCCTGCTCATTTTTACAGGAGTTTATCTTGTGAGCAACACCAGGCTTCACTTGAAAGCTAAAGAATAGTTTACGGCTCCTTACCATATTCAAATATATTTTTTGCCACGAAGACACTACGGCATTAAGCAATATTTAAAAAAGCCCTTGCTTCCTTGTGTCTTTGTGCCTTCGTGGCAAATATTCGGGCCATTCATCTGCCATTTTTTCATAGGTTTGCCGAAATAAATTTTCTCCCTATGATTCGTTCCATGACAGGCTTCGGCAATGCCGTTGCAGAATTTGGCAGCAAAACTATTTCTGTAGATATCCGTTCGCTGAACAGTAAATTTTTTGACCTCACCCTTCGTGTTCCATCCGCCTATAAAGAAAAGGATATGGAAATGCGCACCATGCTGGGTCGCGAGCTGGAACGTGGAAAGGTGGAAGTTTACATCAACATTGATTCTACTGAACCGCAACGGAAGTCAAGGATCAATAAAGATACCGTGCGGCAATACCATGCAGAATTGAAATCGTTGAATGAAGAACTGAAAATAACTACTGACGATTATCTCGGCACCATCCTGCGCCTTCCTGATGCATTGAATATGGAAGAAGCGCATTTTGATGAAGAAGAGTGGAAGCAAATCAATGATACCTTGTTGCAGGCGATGAAAGCATTTAATGAGTTCCGCAACAAAGAAGGAAAATTTATGGAGAAGGATTTACGTGAACGCATTGATGCCATCGAAGACAATCTGAAAAAGATCGAGCCACTCGAATCAGGGAGAATAGATAACATCCGCAAACGACTTGCTGATCAGCTAAAGGAAAGTGCAGCGAAAGATGCCGTAGACAAAAACCGTTTTGAACAAGAGGTGCTATATTACCTGGAGAAGATGGATATCACAGAAGAAAAGGTACGGTTACGCAGCCATTGTCTTTATTTCCTGGAAACAATGAATGACCCGCAAAGTAACGGGAAGAAAATCGGGTTCATCACGCAGGAAATGGGTCGCGAAATCAATACCCTTGGTGCAAAAGCAAATGATGCAGTAATGCAGAAGTCGGTAGTGCAGATGAAGGATGAGTTGGAGAAGATCAAGGAGTTGATGATGAATATCCTTTAGTTGAATCGTTGATTAGTTGACTGGTTTATTGGGTAACAGCCTTGACTTTCGTAGAATTATTCCTATTCATTTGGTGGATCTACTAAATCACCGTTTTAAAAAATAAATTCAACAAGAACTATTTCTACAATTAAATTGAACACAGGAAAACTCATACTCTTTTGCGGTCCTTCGGGAAGTGGTAAAACAACCATTACCAAATACCTGCTGGAGAATTTTCCGGAGCTTCGCTTTTCTGTATCGGCTACAACACGCGCTAAACGGCCAAATGAAACTGAGGGGAAGGATTATTATTTTTTATCTGTTGATGATTTTAAAAAGAAAATTGCGAAAGATCAGTTTGTAGAATGGGAAGAGGTTTATACCGATTTATATTACGGAACATTAAAATCTGAAGTCGAGCGTATCTGGAAAGAAAATAGAGCGGTGGCTTTTGATGTTGACGTGGAAGGTGGTCTGAATATCAAGAAAATTTTTGGCGACCATTTGCTTGCTGTTTTTATCCAGCCCTTGTCTGTTGAGGTCTTGAGAAAACGTCTGACAGACCGCAACACAGAATCACCTGAATCACTGGCAACAAGAATAGAGAAAGCAGAACTTGAACTTACTTATGCAGATAAATTTGACCATATAATTTTAAATGACACGTTGGAACATGCCCTCGAACAGGCAAAAAACCTCGTCAGTAATTTTTTAAAAACATCATAGCGGATTTCCTGCTAACGAATAACGTTTAACAAATAATTTTTTCTTCATGCGCATCGGCATCTATCCAGGCTCCTTTAATCCCGTTCATGTCGGGCACATGGTGATCGCAGGATACATGGCTGAGTTTGCCGGGCTTGATCAGGTATGGATGGTCGTTTCTCCCCGCAATCCTTTGAAGATGACAAAGGATATGCTGCAGGATTATCACCGGATGGATTTAGTGAAGCTTGCCATCGGAGACAACAGGAAAATAAAAGCCAGTGATGTGGAATTCAAACTTTCCAAGCCGAGTTATACCATCAACACAATCATTTTTCTGAAAGAAAAATTTCCGGCACATGAGTTTGTACTGATCATGGGAGAAGATAATCTCACCACATTTGATCAGTGGAAAGATTATGAAGCGCTTCTGGAACACTGCATGCTTTATGTATATCCACGGTTGCATGTGGAGGAAACAAAATTCCACCAGCATCCCAAAGTGAAACTGATCCGTGAAGTTCCTGTCATGGAAATTTCTGCGACTTTTATCCGTAACAGTATCCGTCAGAAAAAAGATGTGCAATACATGTTACCCGGAGGTGTCTGGCAACAGATTGAGGAATCCGGTTTTTACAATGGCTGAAATATATTTCACATGAAAACTACGATTGACCAGGAGAATTCTTCGCGTTGGTTAACGATAGTTATTTTAATTTCTGGAACAATCTTTTTTGTCATTCATTTCATTCTTTCCTGGTATTGGTTTAAAGAAAGAATGATGCAATACGACACCCCGTTTTATGTCATCAAGCTGATCCAGCAGCAAAAAATAATATATGAACATGACAGGTACAGTACATTCTTCATCCAACTGTTACCATGCCTGGTTATGAAAGCGGGTGGGTCACTTGAAATGATTTCCAGAAGCTACTCTGTTGCGGCAGACATTTTTTATTTTTCATTATTCCTGATTTCAATTCTTGTTCTGAAAAATAATGCAGGCGCAGTACTTTTATTGCTCTTTGTTTGCCTTGTGCTTGGAAGGGATTATTTTCTGCCTGTGGGAGAATATACACATGCAATCATCACAAGCACGCTTTTATTTGGTATTCACTTCAATGATGCAGCAAACAGGAAGATGCGCCTATTTTTTGCATCGCTGATATTAATTTGTTCTCTAGACTTCCATCCAATTGGAGCTTTTGCCGTAGCCCTGATACTGATTTTTGGTTTCTTCGAAAATAAAAAAGAAGAAAGAATTTTTTGGGTACTGCTCGCCTTTGTTGGACTCATTTGTTTTCTTATCAGGATCCGCTTAAGCCTTCAGGATGATTATGAAAATAATAAAATGGGTTCCTGGCTCAATTTTGCTGACGCCGTTTTTCATCCAGGGCAACTAAAAAGCCTCATTGCTGTAATTAAATATTTCACTGCAAATTCGATCCAACTTATTTACCTTTTCTTTTTATCAGCTTCCTTCCTGGTTTGGAGAAAAAAATGGGGGCTGCTGACTTTTAACATTGCATATATATTTTTCGCATTGATATTATTCTCTACCGTCATTGGCAAAGACGAAACACACATCTTGTTTGGAGGATACTTTATACTTATCGGACTTCCTGTTTTAATACCGACAATCCAATTTTTATTTTCTAAAAAAAATAATTTTGCATTATTGGCTACAATTGGGATATCCATCCTTACATTTATTTACCAGGTTCAGAATATACATTTGTGTTTCGCAAAAAGGATTGAATTCGTAAAGAGGGTCATTCAAAATGGAAAACATTTTCCCGAAAAGAGGTATATCGTTGACATCAAAAATTATCCCGATATACTCTGGGGAAGCAGGTGGACACTGCCTTTTCAAACACTACTCCTTTCTTCTTTAGAAAATCCTGATTCAGCAATGACGTGTATTGTCGCACCTGAAATAAATGCTTACGATTCTCTTACATCAACTCCTGCATATTTTCTTGGCCCTGAATGGTTCATCGACATGTTCAATTTTAAAGACAATCAATTGAGAAAACAGTACTTTAATCTGCCGGAAGCCGGTTACAGAAAACTAACTACTACACAAAGAAATTTTTTTGTGCCCGATTCTGTTTTTAATTCTTCCAGCGTTTCACTCTTCCCAATGGAGCCTGTTATATATGCCTCCAGCGATTCTGTCTACTTCTCTTCTGTAAGAATAATTAATTCAACCAATGCAACCATCCCCGCCATTCCGGATAATGTCAATTCCACTTTCCTATCATACCACATAAAAGATGCTACCGGCAATCTGGTTGCCATGAATAATTTGAAAACACCGTTGGAAGCTGATGTTTATGGAAATAATATCAACGGGTTGAATATATTAACCCGGGGATTAGAAAAAGGAATATATACAGTTGAACCGGATCTGTTGACCGAAAATGAAAAGTGGTGGGGGATTCATTCGCCGATTAAACTTGTTGTGAAATAACTATTTTATAAGATGCCTGTTTTCTATCTGTATAAAGAAAATAATTTTCAGTCAGCCGTCTGGAAAATGGAAGAAGATGTGGATGAATTACTTGCGCTTGCATCTCTCTCTGCATCCGATCTCGCAAAAGTCAATTCATTTACGCATATCGCCAGGAAAAAAGAATGGATCTGTATCCGGTTGCTTTTAAAAAAACTCAACAGGAATTTTACAATCAGCTATCAGGACTCCGGCAAACCATACCTTGAAAATGCTGATGCACACATATCCATTTCACATACCAAAGATTTTGCCGGCATCATCCTTTCCGATACCTGTACCGTTGGCATCGACCTGGAACGCATCCATCCGCGCATAGAAAAAATTGCACATAAATTTGTTGCTGATGAAGAAGAAAAAATTGTTAGTGGCAATAATGAACTGGAAAAACTTTTTGTGATCTGGGGAGTGAAAGAAGTTCTATTCAAAATGCACAGCATCGGTGAATTGATTTTTAAGGAGCATTTGATTGTCTCTCCATTTGAGTTCAACAACTCAGGATCAGTGAAGGCGTCGGTTTTGAAGGAAGGTTTTCAGAAAAAGTATTCACTGAATTATAAACTGGTGGATGATTTGCTTATAACGTGGTGCGTGGAATCATAATGCTTAAGATCTCACGCAAAGGCGCAAAGAACGCCAAGCATGGAAGGGTTTAGGTTTTTCTTTGCGGGCATTGCGCCTTTGCGTGACCTATTTCTTTGTAAACTTCAAATTGAAATGGATACTCCGAATGCAGAGGACGCACCTCTTCTAATTAGCTGCATTTGTCTGCGACATCAGCGAAATCTGCGAGCTATTTATTTTCGCCGGAATAACTATCTTTGGACCTGCCATGAGCGTGTATTCCAAACTGAAAGCTGCCCGCAAAGATTCCAAGAAACTTTTTGCAGTCCTCGTTGATCCGGATAAAACCGATGAACGTGTTGCGGAAACACTTGCACGAACGGCTGTAGAAGCCGGTGTCGACTTTTTATTTGTCGGCAGCAGCCTGCTCCTGAACGGCACGCTGGATGAATGTCTCAAGGCATTGCGGAAACACAGCAATATTCCACTAGTCTTATTTCCCGGAAATACGATGCAGATCAGTCACCATGCAGACGCCATTCTTTTTCTTTCATTGATCAGCGGACGCAATGCAGAAATGCTCATCGGCAAACAGGTACTCGCTGCGCCACTTTTAAAAAACAGTTCGCTTGAAATTATTTCTACCGGTTATATGCTCGTTGATCCGGGACATCTTACATCGGTAACTTACATGAGCAATACCATTCCGATCCCACATGATAAAAACGACATTGCCGTAAGTACTGCATGGGCCGGCGAATTACTTGGAATGAAATTACTTTACATGGATGCAGGCAGTGGAGCACGTCACCCGATCAGCCGCAGCATGATAGAAGCGGTGAGTAAAAATGTGGACCTTCCATTAATTGCCGGAGGAGGTATTAAAACTCCTGAGAAGGCATTGGAACTTTGCACTGCCGGCGCCGATGTGATTGTGGTTGGAAATTCAATTGAGAAAAACCAGACGATCATCGCAGACATGGCCGACGCCATTCATTCCTATCAGATCTCCTGAGTTCTTCCCTGGCGCACAGCATTTGCATTTACATCAAACCGCATCCTGAATCTGCGGCTGAAATAAGCAGCATCCTTAAATCCTACCATGGCAGCAATTTCCTGTACACTATTTGGAGCTGTTTTCAAAAGGTGCATGGCTTTGTCGAGGCGCTGGTATTCGATATAATCCTGCAATGTGCGTTTGGTCAATGCCTTAAAAAACTGTCCCACATAATCTTCTGAAACATACGCCACCTTTGCAATCGATGCATTTGTAAGATCTTTCTCCAGGTTATCCTGGATATATTTTACAATATCGATGAGCCGCACATCGGTAAGGAAAAGCAGTTTTTCAATTGGCTTCCTGAGTTCCGGTTTTGAATCTAAGAATCTGAAGAGATGAACCACCAATTCATGCAGGTAGTTTTTCAGAATCATTTCCTTTCCGATTAGGCTATGCTCCTGCTCAATACAGATCTCTCTCAGGAGATTCGAAAATTTATCTTCCGGAGGAATAATAAAGGGCGGTAAATCAAGTAGAGGAAAAAATGGGAAAGCATTGTAAAGTGTTGTTTCAAAGGCAACATAACTTATCACATTTTCCCTGGAATCCCATGATTCACTTGCACTGATCGATGTAATGAATTCATTCCGCACCGATTCATTCAGCAATGCTTCAAAAGTTGCCGGGTTTGTATCTGAATCCGTTCCTACCCCGCCATGAATAGTCTGGCCTCGCGGAATAAAATAAAACGATCCGGGCTGAATAATTGATTTATCGTTCCCAGAAAAGTATTTCCCCTTGTGAAACTGAAGAAATACATCTGCGCTTTCAAAAGTTCCCTGAAAGTAAAGTGGTTTGATAACTTCGTGACATTCCGCTCTTATTAATTTTACTTCAATCGAATCAATAAATTTTGATAACAGGGATGCCTGTGAAGTAGTGATAGGTTGGTTCAAATGAAATGGTGTATAGGTCTGTCAATGATAATATGAACTTCACTTGGGGGCGAAACAAAGAAATGTTCACTTTCTGTGCATCGGATGAATAACTTTGAATCGTACATAAACTTCTTAAATAAACTTCGCTGATATTTGCCACATGGAAATCTGGGGACAACAATTATCAATGACAGAGCTTTTCGGATCATTTTTCGGCATTGCCGGTGTGTACCTGACAGTCAAAAAGAACATTTGGTGTTTCCCAACCGGCCTTGCCAATGTTGCCTTATATGGAATTTTGTTTTTCAATGAACGATTATATGCTGATGCCATCCTGCAGATTTTTTACCTCATTCTATTGGTCTTTGGATGGACTCAGTGGAAAAAATCCAGTCAACAAACGCATTTCATTGCAACAGGAATTGAGAAAGAATTCTGGATTATCCTCGCCATCATTTGCATTGGATCCACGATGCTCCTGGGTACAGTTTTTAAAAATTACACTGATGCTTCATTGCCTTACCTTGATTCACTCCTCACTTCCATGAGCTTTATCGCCCAATGGATGGTGGCAAAAAAGAAGCTCGAAAACTGGCTGGTATGGATTGTTGCCGATATCGTTTATGTAGGAATGTACATCTATAAAGAGCTTTATCTCACAGCTGGACTCTATTTTGTATTTATCATTCTCGCATTCATTGGATATCAGGAATGGAAGAAAAAACTTGCAGTCAATGGATCGGTCGCTTAAAAAAATAGCATTGATAGGACCTGAATCATCAGGCAAAACTACGTTGTGCATGCAGCTTGCCGTGCATTTCCACACAACATGGGTTCCTGAATTCGCGCGTCAATATATCAGTTCACTAAACCGAAAATATTTACTTGACGATATTGAGTATTGCACTCAGCAGCAACTTAAATCGGAAGAAGAAATGACGGATGAGGCCACCCGGTTTCTATTTTGTGACACAGAAATGATTGTTGCAAAAGTCTGGTGCGAAGATGTTTTCAATTTTGTGCCCGGATGGATGGAGCAGACGATTGACAATCATCACTATGATCTGTTCCTGTTAACACTTCCCGATATTCCATTTCAACATGATGATGTGCGTGAGAATCCGCATCGCAGGGAATTTTTTTTCGATTGGTACAGGCGCGAACTTGATGATAGAAAATTCCC
>JBDTTM010000122.1:0-10303 GCA_039930605.1 Bacteroidota bacterium | reverse complement strand
GCGTGCTGCGTGAATTAGAGTCCAGAGCTTGCTCTGGGGTTCATACCAATTGATTGCAATAAAATTCTTCAAAGATAATTCAAGTGAAAATTTTTGAAACAGTCATTTAAGTATTTAGATTTCTATGTTCCGCATATGTTTGCATAGATTACGCGCTGTTGGGATTTCAGGCTGCTCTCCGTGATCTCTGTGCTCTCAGTGGTAAATGGCTGTTCGGATTTCTATGTGAACCTACGTGAGCTATGTGTTGAAAAGGCTGATAAACACATTACTTGCAAAACCGTTAAACACATAAATACATAGGCACATTGAAGGCCGTCATTGCATCAAAACAGATCCGCAATCATCTTCCCGTTTTCCACAAACATCGTTTGCAGCCCGGCCTTTTTTGCGCCATCAATATGCTGCATTGAATCATCAACAAAAAGGGTTTCACCTGCCTTTAAATTATTATCAGTCAATACCCGCTCGAAAATTTCTAGATCGGGTTTCCGCATGTGCAGGTGGTGGGAGAAATATATTTTGTCAAAGACATCTTCGAGAATATTTTTCCCGTAATCCCGGAATATTATTTCTGTAAAAGCTTTTTCGTGAATTGCATTGGTGTTGCTGAGCAGGAAAAGTCTGTGGGATTCCTTCAGGCGTTTGAGTACTTCAATATTTTCCTTCGGAAGATCAATAAGTATTGCATTCCATCCTTCATCAATCTGGCTGTCGATTAAATTGATCCCGGAAATTTGCCTGAGTTGATCCCTGAATTGTTGCGGAGAGATAAGCCCCTTTTCAAAATCATCGAACAATGTTGTTTGGTGAAGCTTGGAATACAATTGATCAAAATTATCGACACCAAATGATTTATAAGCAGCAGCAATCCTCAGGTACTCAATCCTAATGATGACGCCACCGAAATCGAAAATGATGTTTTTGAAATTATTATCCATATTATTAAGGTCCAAAGTTAAGTGAATGAATTGGGTGCTTGAACCAATTAGAAAATCGCCTTTGTCAAAGGGTAAACAAATGCCAGCATTGATATAATGAGCAACAGCATTATTTACAATTTGGATTAGTCTATTTATGTCATTGTTTTATCTGTTCGTTTCTTGCACTATAGCTCGCAGTTCGCACGCAGCCCAAGCATGACGCATAACGCACGCATAAGGGATAAATGAAGTTTTTAAAAAGGGGGATGACTTGCCAGACTGCATCGTTCAGGCGGTGAAGCACGAATATATGTTTTATAAAAATTTATTTTGGTTGTTCCCTCTTTCGGGATTTTTTTAACCTGTCACTTGCACCAATTGCTTCGTGCAAAGAATATAACAATATTCAATGGAACTCAGTCGTTCAGATATACCTCTATATCTAATTTCAGCCAGTTACCCTCCCAATCTTTACTTATAAGTTTTGCAGAAAACTTTTTTCCCGCATCCATCAGGTTGGCTATTACTTCATTTTTCTCTTTTGGCAAATATCCTATCTTTTCTTTTTCAAAATAGATGGCAACAGCTTTTTCGTCAAACTTATTTTTCTGTTCCCGCTTTAATTCAAAGATGTTGTTTGTCAGCATGAGCGGCTCGGTTTCTTTAAGACTTCGGAACGATGTGCCAGCAACAAGACAACTGAGTGCAAGCATTTCCCTTCTGAATACCTCAAGCGAGGTGCCGTTCTCGTGCAGTAGCTTCAGCAAACCGGGGGAGCTTTTTATAAGTGATGTATTTATTTTGTCAGACATTTTTTTCTAAAAGTGTATTGTATTCCTCAACTAATTCTTTTTCGTATTGCTTCAGGGTTTCAATATCCGTTTTTATTTTTTGTGTTTCGTTTTCTACCCATATCTCGCTCTTTATTTCCTTTTCGATTGTAAAAGGAAACACACTTTTTATTCGTGCAATTTCTTCCTGCAGCACTTTACAGCCCTCCTTTATGCTCTCGATAGCAAGAGTTATTTGCTCAAACGTAAGTTCACTTTCGCTGCCTTTTATTTCTTTTTCATAAATGAGCGACAGCGCTTTCAGTTTATCCAAATCACCTATCTTATAAGCATCAAGTGCGAGGTTCCATATATTCTTTTGCTCTTCGCTTAAATCAGGATTTACATCGGGGTGCAACTCTTTGGCAAGAGAGCGAAAGAGTGAACGCAGTTCTGCACTGCGTTGTGGCGAATCAAGATTGCTTAACAAATTTTTACTAACAGCTATTTTTTCTGCCTCTGTCATTATCTGCAATTGCGCCTGTGCAAGCTCTGCGGCAATTATCAATTCTATTTCCGCAAAATCCGGCTTCTGATTTTTTGCAAGATATACTCGAACCAATTCCAATTTTCGTTTTATCGCTTTTACCTGCAACTGCAACTCAAGTAGTTCTAATTTACAAATACCCATGCGCGTGCAGTACAATGCCTCTAACTGCGGCTTGCCCCAATTGATAAGCACATCCATATCATTCAGAAGTTTTACATATTCTGTCTTAAGAATATCAAATTGCTCTTTGAGTTTGTTCATTTTCGGCTTATCTTCTGTTTCCCTTATTCTATTGGGTGTGGATTTTATTATTACAGGTGCTGCAAATATTTATACGCGTTTAAATATTTATTCATCCGCATTAAATCTTTTTCCGTTACCTCAGACATTCGCCTAATATCCATGTTGTCCATAAGGTCGTTCAGTTTTACTTTTATCGCTAAAGGATTTGACTTTACCCTTTCAATAAAATCTTCATAGTTTTCGTCTTCGCTCGTTTTTGTAACGCAGCTGATTGCATCAATAATATGTTTTGTAAATCCTTCTTTTTCTAAATCTTCAAATGTCCATCTAGTATCCTCCACCAAGTCGTGCAGAACTCCAACAATCTTTTCATCTGTAGTTGTGCCTGAATTCATCACCCTTGTTACGTGGCAGATGTAAGGCGCACCATATTTATCCTTTTGTTCTTTGTGGGCTTCGTATGCGATGGCAATTGCTCGTTCGAGATTCATTTTATTAAAATTATTCTTTTATATGGCGGCAGATGATCTTTTCATCTGATACGCTACCCATCAGATGTAGTGATCACAAAATGCTTCGTGCGAACATCTGACAACACGAAATGTACACATTTTATTAGAGGTACAACTGTTCGTTTACTACTCAAAGCCCTTTTTTTAAAAATTTCCATTTATCTTGTTTGTTAGCTGTATGTGCTACTGTTCGTTCGGAGTTGGACCGTTCGAAGTTCGCACAATAGTTTATTAGAAGTTGGATACTCATGCAGTTTTTAATTTATTTATTGCAAATTTTCTCAAGTCAATTGCAAACTGATTTTTCAAACTTTCAATTTTTTCTTTTGTGCCTGTAGTTAAGCTACCTGCATAAATAAGTGGATACATTGAACCACCTTCAACCGATGATGCACTAAGTTTTGCTTGTGCATCTCTATATTTTTTCCATTCAGCAATTGTTGCATCAAAGAGTTCTAAATTTAGAAGCATGTATGAATGTTCTTTTGACGCTTCTTTAATGCCGGCAATTAGATTGTTAAGTTCATCATCTACTATTTCAAAATTCTCTTGAGCTTGGATGTTCATCCCATCGTTTGTGTGATTTAAAAATATTTTGGAACTGTAAAAACATTTGAATATTTCATCTTTATCCACTTTAAGATTTTGTAATGAAAAAGCCCGAAATCTTTACGAAATCGGGCTTCGGGTGGGCCTACTTGGGCTTAACTTCCTTCTTTCCATTTCTTTTTCCTGCCTCCTTTTGTATGATTCTCAGAGGTAAAACTCACTTTATGTTTGCAGGCGAAAGATAAGCAGTGCAAACGAAAGTGAGAAATGTTGTACCACTGTTGTACCTATTCATTTCACATCATAAAATTAAAATCAAATGGCTACTGTAAAAATAGTTCTTCGAAAATCAAAAACCAATGCAAAAGGTGAAGCACCTCTTTGTATAAGGATAACACAATATAGACGAACAAATTTCATATTCACAGACTCCCGAATCAAGCCGGTACACTGGGACCAGAAACAATGCAAGGTTAGAAAATCGCATCCGAATTCTACCAGGTTAAATGCATACCTCACCAAGAAACTTTCAGATGCTCAAAATAATGCCCTTGAACTTGAAACGAAAGGAGAGAAAATATTAGCAAATCAGATAAAGGAAAAGGTTGTTGGTAAGCCTGCTCTTGACTTTTTTAAGTTTGCTGATATGCATCTGGCACAACTTCATTCCGACAACCGGATAGGCTCGTTCTATGACCCTGTGACGAGAACGTGGGGAACGGAATCGGAATATTTGTTTAATGGCATGCCAGGATCGCCAAGTCAGAGTTCATCTCCTGGTTATAATAATATTGACATTAATGTATTGAATCTAAGTTTAACACCTGAAGGGACGACAAATTTAGGGATGGCATCTAGTTCTTCTTTTAGAAGCAAATCTGACATCGAAAACATGCTTTTGGATGGGAGTAGAATTTATTTCAGAAACCCAGTAAATAATAGAGATGGTAGTGCTGGATATAATTATTATTCAATTCTAACACAAATAAATCGTAGCGGGGGTGAGTGTGTAGACATTTGGTATAATCACGATCTTAGCGGAATAACTTGGCAATGGTTCCTTCCATAACTCATGAGAAAAGATATTTTCATTTTTCTATTTTGTATTTTGCAATTAATGTGGGGGAAACTATTCGCTCAAAAAGTGGATCGAAGAGATTTGCTGGTAGAGTATGATAGTGGATTGTTTTTAAGTGAAGATACTGCAATTGAGAATGATTCAATCATTGTTGTTAATTCTGGAATAAGTAATATTGATGACACATTTATCGTTGTAACTAAAAAAATTTCAAGTCTAAGAATTGATGTTCATATTTATAGCTCATCTCTCAACTTGTTAATATTTTATAATTCATACAAAAGAATGAAGGAAGGAGAAGCGAAGGAATATTTTGAATCAGGAGAATTAAAATCACTCGGGGGCTACCATAGAGGAAAAAGGATATCTTCTGAAATCGGTTACTTCAAAAATGGAACATTAAATTATATTTCTGGACTGGATAATAAAAATCGGTCTGGCACTAATGTTTTTTTCTTTCCTAATGGTAACATTTCTGGTGAGACATTTTTCACAGATACTTCTCTATCACCGATTACAATGTCTTATTATGAAAATGGAGGAATTAAGGATGAAATTTATGGTTTGATGGAAAATGAAAATTATATTGAGTTTTATGCAAGCGGAAAATTGAAAAGTGAGGGACATATTTTAAAGTTCCCTGATTTTCCAAATGGAAAGAAAGTAGAATATTATGAGAACGGGAAAATCATGTCAATCAAATATTATCAATGTGTAGGTATTGACTCATTGCCGGTAGGCGAGTGGATATTTTTTGACGAAAAAGGAAAGGAAGTAAAAAGAGTACAGAATTAAATATTCTGGTATGTAATAAAAATATACGGTTTCTTTATCAATTTTTCTAAAGTAAATAAAAAAAAGGAGCAATTCTTCATCGATAGTATGTTGAAATTTTCAATAAGAACGAAATAGTATCTAATTCCTATATACAAGACTTGGAGATAATTTCTTTAGGATTAAAAACCGATAACCGCTTCCAAAGCTGCATCCTTGTGAATAAAATTAGCTTGATAAGCTATGGTCGAAGTGATAGAAGAATGCCGGTGCAGGAATGTATTCAATGTTATTGTTCAATAAAATAATTGTATTTGCGATGTATCCTTTTAACGTTTTTTACAAATGAAATTATACTTAGGTCGATGAATCCCTAAACTCAAAATCCCTGCTCATCATTTCACAAAGAGGGATTAACCAGAACTCCGCAAAAATTTGGAGATAGGTTAGTGCGCAAGTCTTATAAACTCCTTTTCTGTATTTGCTGATTCCTGAAGCAGAAATTCTAACCCCCAGGACTCTTAGCTGCTTAATCTGATCCATATGTTTAATCTTATACTTCTTGAGAAGGTAGCTGTTGTTTTTCAAAACTTGCTTGATTGCAACTGAATTTTGCTCCTTGCATTTTAACAAGAAGTCAATTGGCTCCGGTTCATTGAAATATAATTTCGAAATGTTAGTCGACATCAGTGGTTGGTAGTAAATGGAGCTTTTGACTCGGAAATCTAAAGTTAGACATTAATGTTCAATTTTTTTCGAAGTCGTGCATTTCATAGTAGGAGGTAGCCTATTCTTGAGAAGGCCTGCCCAATAAAAAACACACCCCCCATGCGTCAATACCCCCTGGCCTCCTTTTTTCTTCATGTGACTTATTCATATCCACTCCGTAATGCAAAGGAACTTTATCAAAACCGGTAATCCAATAGCGAGTACCTGTAAATCCGAAGCAAAACAAAGCATGAAAGGATGCCGGACAAAAAAAATTGAAAAGTGGCCTTCCAAAGATGAAGCAACCGGTGTTGATGTGACACATCATTAAGACAGCTTTTACTATATCATCTTTGAAATAGGATGCTAATGTCATAAAAGATATGAAGAGTATAAATGCATTCGTCTAAGCGATGGTGACAAGGTTATAAGACCATTTATCATCGAATAAACCAAGAGAATAATATCCCTGGGATGCCTTTTAGAATCCTATCATACTGATATCACTCATGATTTTTCCCTTATAATTTTGAACGGGCAAAAATTATTTTTCCAAGGTGTTGCAAACGGAGGCAAGCGAATGTACATTTGTACAACCAATCCGAACAGATGCCAACTCCAATTCTCTTTTCTCTTTTATTAATTGCAGCTGGAGTAGCGAATAATGGTACTAAATCCTGCAATGTTGTACCACTGTTGTACCTAAAAAAAGAAAACCCTCGCAACGTGTTGACGTGCAAGGGAATTCGCTTTCTACGGGTGGGCCTACTTGGGCTCGAACCAAGGACCCACAGATTATGAGTCTGTTGCTCTAACCAACTGAGCTATAGGCCCCGCTCTTTTCTCAAAGAGGTCGCGAAATTAAAATTATTATTCAACTCACTGGCATTCCCGGCCGTTTTATTCATTTTATAAAGTTCAAAATATCATTTTACCCTTTTCCAGCCAACCATTCATTATCCCTTTCTTTACTCCATGGATCTTCCGGCTGCTCTCCCGGTAATTATCGGGATTCAAATTACCTCATTTTCAAATTCTCAAATCAAAACATGGCTCTAAGCAGGTTCTGGTCTTTTATAATTGCCGGCAGCATACTTTATATCTTCATTCTCCTGCTTTCAGGTCGAACATACACGATCGGGAATGTGGTTAACGGATCTCAAAATGATCCAGTCGTAGTGGCTGAATATCCCGCGGCGAAAATTCAAAAAAAGGATTCTGTCCTATATAACAGTATCGTGGCTGCTCAACCATCTGCTTACCAGAAGGGCGATACCACTTTTCACCTGACTGACAAGGGTGTTGTGGAAGTTTACAATGGCAAACAATCTGCTGATGGAATTTTTATGACGTGCAAAAATACAATCATGGATATCTGGTTGCCGCTGATCGGTTACCTGACTTTTTTCTGTGGATTGCTCCATCTATTAAGCGATTCAAATGCCATCAGCAAACTGGCGCGCTTTTTAACGCCACTGTTCGCAAGAATTTTTCCCGAGCTTCCCAAAGGACATCCCGCTTATGGATTTATGACAATGAACTTTGCTGCTAACTTTTTGGGCCTTGACAATGCAGCTACTCCTTTCGGGTTGAAAGCAATGGAAAGTATGCAGGAAGTGAACCCCGTTAAGGAACGTGCCTCCAACAGCCAGATCATGTTTCTCTGTCTGCATGCTGCCGGACTTACATTGATTCCGACTTCCATCATCGGCTACCGTGCGGCACAAAATGCAAGCAACCCGGCCGACATCATGCTTCCCTGCATCATCACCTCATTTATCGGAACGCTGGCAGCACTCATTTTTGTAAGTATCAGGCAACGCATCAATTTGCTCAATGGCGTCATCATACTTTTTACAACTGTCATCAGCGCCATCATCGCATTCCTTTTGTTTTATATCAGCAAGCTGGGAGGCATCAGCAAAATGCATTTCACTTCTAACCTGAGCAATGGCGTACTCCTGTTTATCATTTTATTAATTGTTGTCTATTGTATTTTCCAGGAAAAAATCTTTAAGAAAAACCAGACAAATATTTTTGATTCATTCGTAACAGGTGCGAAGGATGGTTTTACAACAGGCGTTCGCGTTTTACCATATATGATTGCCATGCTTGTTGCGCTCAGCATTTTCAGGAATTCCGGATTGATGAATATTGTGATGGGCGGTATCAGTTCTGTGATGAATCTTTTTGGCGTGGATCAACAGGTCATCAACGCCATACCTGTTGCTTTGATGAGACCATTCAGTGCAGGCGGTTCCCGGGGATTTATGCTGGACGCAATGAAAACCTATGGACCTGATTCGCTTGCCGGTCAACTCTCCTGTCTTTTCCAGGGTGCAGCAGAAACAACATTTTATGTGATCGCTTTGTATTTCGGCTCTGTGAGCGTGAAAGATTCCCGTTACACTTTATGGATTATGCTTTTGGTAGATTTGGTATGTGTGCTTTCGGGAATTGTAGTCTGCAAACTTTATTTTTAACCGGCAATTTTCTGTAGAACACTTGAACACACAAAAATATTTTTTTCATACCGTAATATTCATCCTCCTTCATTTTGCGCTTCAGGCGCAGGAGGCAGCACTGGTACAAACCAGAGACAAATGGGGCTACATCCGAAAGGATAGTACCTGGTTGATTGTTCCTCAGTTCGAAAACATTGAAATGAAAATAACAACATTCGAAGCTGTTACACCAAGAAGCAGCATCGGATCTTATAGCGAAGGAATGGTTCGTTATTCTGACAGAGGAATCTGGGGCTATTATAATGACAGTGGAAAAGTTGGCATTCCCGCAAAATTTGACGATGCCGGAGATTTTTCTGATTCACTGGCAGCAGTAATGAAGATCAATAAATGGGGATATATCAATAAGAAGGGTGAATGGGTTATCCAACCTCAATTTTCTGATGCAGGCAATTTTGGTTGCGGCTTTGCTCCTGTAAAAGTAGGCAAGCGCTGGGGCTACATTGATAAATCCGGAAAATGGTTAATCGAACCAACGTTTGAGGATGCATTTCGCTTCAAAGAAAATTATGCTGCCGTCAAAGAAGACAGAGATTGGAGATACATCACTACAAGGGGTACGTTTGCAATTCAACAATCGTTTGAACTTGCTTTTAATTTTAGAAATGGATTGGCGAGGGTGCGCACAGAAACAGGGTTTGGAATTATTGATACACTTGGGCATTTCGTCATCCAACCATTGTTCCTTGCTGTGGCGCAGTTTTCAGAATCTTTTGCGAGGGTAAGAATGGACCTCTATTGCAATTATGTAAACATGAATGGAAAAATGTTGAGCAAAACCAAATACAGGTACGCTGAAAGTTTCTCTGATGGAGCCGCAAGAGTGCGTGAAGATGAATTATGGGGATACATCGATACTACAATGGAGTGGCTGATAAAACCAAGGTTTGACGAGACCGGGGATTTTGTAAACGGAATTGCAAGGGTCAGGTCGCCGGAACTCAAATGGTATTTCATCAATAAAAAAGGTGAGCCGCTATTCAACAAACAACTTTTTGTAAAGGCAGAGGATTTCAATCTTGGGATTGCACGGGTCAGAACTAAAGATGGATGGGGATACATGAAGGAAAATGGTGAATGGTTAATTCGGCCAATTTTTGAAAACTCCAGGGACTTTCAAGATATTTCTGCAACGTTGAAGTAACTTCAGGACGGCAAGGACTTCCAATATATTTTGGACAAGTTGACTTGATTGTTGCAGAAACGATCTATTTTATTTCCTGGCACAACTCCACCAGCACCCCGTTCGTGGATTTCGGATGCATGAAACAAACCATCTTATTATCCGCTCCGCGAAAAGGTTCTTCGCGTGTAAATATAAAGCCCGCTTCTTTCAGGCGTTTCATTTCGGCCAGGATATCATCCACTTCAAAAGCAATATGATGAATGCCTTCTCCGCGCTTTTCAATAAACTTCGCAATGGCACTTTCCGGGTCGCTTGCTTCGAGCAATTCAATTTTTGATTCTCCCACTTTGTAAAAAGAAGTAGCAACCTTCTCGCTTTCTACATTCTCCGTTTTGTAACTTGGTGCCCCAAGCAGTGCTGCAAATAACTTATTCGCTCCCTCGATATTCTTCACTGCAATTCCGATGTGTTCAATTTTTAACATGACTATTATTCTTCAGGCTGTTTCTTTCTTGTAACTTGTGACTTGCTTCTGGCTACTAGCT
>JBDTTM010000121.1:0-10320 GCA_039930605.1 Bacteroidota bacterium | reverse complement strand
CAAAGAGGTGTTCGGACAACCTTCAACAGTAACAACCTTGCTTTTGCCGGAAGGAGTTGCAAGATAAAGAGTGGTGATACCAAGCGAAGTACCTATTTCAAGGATGTTTTCAGGTCGGAAAAAATTAACCAGCCGGAATAAAAGCTGTGCTTCTTTTTTGGGTTTCACGAAATTTTTAGCAATGAAAGAAAGCGGAAGCATCCGCTGGCTTTTTTCCTCTCCTCCTGTTCCAAAATCGAAGACAGGAATTTTTTCTTCTGATAAAAGCATTTTAGCCCGGATCGATTCAATCTTCTCAAAGGCATAAAAAGAACTGTTGTCGATGATCACATTGGTGTATAAGTCAAATACAAATGGAGAATGAATATCATGCTCATTCCCTGCTGTGAGCCTGTGTTTCAGAAATTCTTTCGTACGAAAAAGCTGGTGCATCGGTGGCGAAGATAATGATGTAGTTGCAGAGGAGAATGGTGTAATATTTTATCTACAGCTCATAGTGGCGGAATTAATTCAATGCCACAAAGGCACGAGGTCACTAAGTATCTTGCCAGTTAACCCTTTGGCGAATAACTTCTTTTTATACTTTAGCGCGGCAAAAATCTGAAACGAAAATGAGTGGTATTTCATCTATAAAAGCAAGGCAGATACTGGATTCAAGGGGAAATCCCACTATTGAGGTAGATGTCACCACTTCTGGCGGAGCATTTGGAAGAGCTGCTGTTCCCTCCGGCGCGTCAACAGGTGTGCATGAGGCGGTAGAATTGCGGGATGGCGACATGAAAAAGTATCTCGGCAAAGGGGTCTTGAAGGCGGTAGAAAACGTAAACAATGCTATTTTCCAGCACCTCAAAGGCACATCAATAACGGAGCAGCAAAAGATTGATCAGCTGATGATTGATCTTGACGGAACAGAGAATAAATCGAAGCTGGGCGCCAATGCCATCCTGGGAGTATCTCTCGCATGCGCAAAGGCAGCAGCTGCAGAAGAGGGCAAGCCATTATTCACTTATGTAGGCGGAGAAAAGGCAACTCTTTTACCAGTGCCGATGTTGAATATCTTAAACGGAGGCGCACATGCAGACAACGGCATCGATTTCCAGGAATTCATGGTCATGCCATTAGGCGCATCTTCTTTTTCTGAAGCCCTTCGGATCGGAGCAGAAATCTTTCATCACCTGAAAGCAGTGTTGAAGAAAAAAGGATTAAGCACCAACGTAGGGGATGAAGGTGGGTTTGCTCCCAACCTGAAATCAAATGAAGAAGCCATTGAATGTGTGATGGAAGCCATTGGTGTGGCGGGTTACACGGCAGGCAAAGATGTTTTCATTGCCATGGATGCGGCCTCATCAGAATTTTATGATGCAGCAAAAAAGAAATATGTGCTGAAGAAATCTACCGGCGCAGAAATGACTTCTGATGAACTTGCCGGCTTCTGGGCAGAATGGGCGAACAAATATCCCATCATCTCGATTGAAGATGGAATGGCCGAAGACGATTGGGATGGCTGGAAAAAGATTTCTGACCTGTGCGGTAAAAAAATTCAACTCGTGGGTGACGACCTGTTCGTAACCAATGTAAAGCGGCTCAAAGAAGGAATAGACAAGGGAATTGCAAATTCAATCCTGGTGAAGGTGAACCAGATCGGAACGCTCACGGAAACGATTGCGGCTGTAAACATGGCGCATTCAAACGGTTATACCAGTGTAATGAGTCACAGATCAGGGGAAACAGAAGATTATACCATTGCAGATCTCGCTGTGGCATTGGGATGTGGACAGATCAAAACGGGTTCGGCGTCAAGGTCTGACAGGGTTGCAAAATACAACCAGTTGCTCCGCATTGAGGAGTCTCTTGGTTCCCGGGCCACTTTTGGAAGCAAAGGTTTTAAGTTTTTGAACCGATGAAGTGTATATATTTTGTTAAGTTTTCGAATAATACGGAATGATTTTTTAATTTTAACACGTCATTCTAAAAGATAAAATGAACAGCACCCGAAGAAGCGGATTGTATCCTGAAGACCTTGAACCAGAAAAGCTGGAACAGTTATTACGTGATGGATATACAATTTCTCCCAACAGTGGCCGTTTGCGTAAAAAGCTTGGCAGAAAAAAAAGTTCCGGAATGTTCTCTAAGCACAGGGCAAAAAAATATACGAAGTTTGCCATGTGGGCCTTACTAATCCTTGCATTCCTGGTTAGCCTGGTTATTATCCTTCCGGAAATGGCGGTGCAGAACAATCCAAACGTACCCAAAAACGCGCAGGGACAACCTTTGCGCAGGTAAAACAATTCATAGCTACCACCTGTTTTTTAAATCGATAACCTATAGAAAAAGTGAAGACTGATAAAATTAAAGAAAAATTTGCAAAAGTTGCATTACCCTTTGCTTCAGAAATGAAGGAGTTCGTAAAGGAAAACGGAAGCCATGTAATTGGCTCCTACACCATAGACCAGGTTTATAGTGGAATGAAAGGAATGATTGGAATGGTTACTGAAACAAGCAAGCTGGACCCTGAAGAGGGGATTCGCTTTCGTGGCTACAGCATTCCGGAGATCAGGGAAAAACTACCGAAGGCACAGGGAGATACAGAGCCTTTGCCTGAAGGAATATTTTACCTCATGCTCATCGGTGAACTCCCTACAGAGGATGATGTAAGTATGGTCAGCAACGCCTGGGCCCGCCGGAGTCACGTGCCGAAGCATGTACTTGATATGCTCGATACGCTTCCGCTTACGACTCACCCGATGACACAGTTTACCTGTGCAATTATGGCATTGCAAACGGAAAGTGTTTTTGCAGCGGCATACAGGAAAGGCCTGAATAAAAAAGATTATTGGGATGCCATGTACGAAGATGTAATGAACCTGATAGCGCGATTGCCCCGCGTTGCGGCATACATCTACAGAAGAATTTATAAGAACAATATTCATATTGAGCCGGATGCAAAACTCGATTGGGCTGCAAACTTTGCCCACATGCTCGGCTTTGACGACTATGACATGAAGCGCCTCATGCGGCTTTACCTTACCATCCATGCTGACCATGAAGGAGGAAATGTTTCTGCACATGCAACACATCTTGTAGGTTCGGCATTGAGTGATCCATACCTTTCGTTTGCTGCAGGTATGAATGGACTTGCAGGTCCGCTTCACGGATTGGCTAACCAGGAAATGGTTCGATGGATCATGGATCTCCGTAACTATTATGATGGTGCACTTCCGTCACAAGAACAGATCAAAGAATATGTGATGAAAACAATTGAGGAAGGTAAAGTTGTTCCCGGGTATGGCCATGCTGTACTTCGAAAAACGGATCCACGCTTCCTTGCACAAATGGAATTTGCAAAAACATATATGCCGGATGACGAAAACTGTAAGATCGTTAAAATGCTTTATGAAGAAGTTCCACCGATTCTCGCCGGCTATAAAAAAATTAAAAATCCATGGCCCAACGTAGATGCCCATAGTGGTGCATTGCTGATTCATTATGGATTGGTAGAATATGATTTTTATACTGTCCTCTTTGGCGTATCACGTTCACTGGGCGTACTTGCATCATTGCTTTGGGACCGCGCACTGGGTCATCCATTGGAGCGTCCGGGTTCTGTGACTACAGGCTGGATGAAAAGCCAGGTTGCCAAAACCCACGCCAATACTTAATTCTAATTCTTATGAAAAAATTTCTATCCTTTGTTGTCATTGTCCTGGTTTCTTTTTGCAGCAAGGCGCAGGAAACATTTCACGATTTTACGCAGGTAACAATCATTCATGATTCCCTTCATATGAGTGATTATGCAGGAAAAAAAGTTTTGGTTGTAAATACCGCTTCCTTCTGTGCATATACTCCTGAACTTGGCGACCTACGGATCCTTGACTCTATTTATGGTGGACCGAATTTCGCCATCATCTGTTTTCCCTGCAATGATTTTGGTGGACAGGAACCTTATGATGACAGTACGATTTACCAGTTTTATCTCGGCAATTACCATGTAGGCTTTCAACTGATGTCGAAGATTGCAATCACGTCTGCGGATACTGCAGAAGTTTACAAATGGCTGCAATTGCAAAGCCGCAATGGTGTTGCGAATGCAAATGTGACATGGAACTTCAATAAATTCTGTATTGACGAAGCAGGACATTGGGTGAGGCACTTTGCACAGGCAGTGAGCCCGCTGGATACAGCAATTACCAATTGGATACAGTCACCTAACACAACAGGAATTGCTCTGAAAAATAATTCCTCAGAAATTATTCTGCACGGCAACCCGGCTTATGGAAAAATTGACCTGGAGGTTAAGACATCCACAGAAGAAAATTTAGTCGTTGAACTTTTCGATTTACAGGGGAAACAAGTCGGACAATTATTTTCAGGAAAAATTATGGAGAGCAGGAATTTCAGTTTCACTCCGCAGAACCTGGACAAAGGAATTTATTTCCTGAAAGTTCACAGTGCAACCATGAATAAGGTTTTGAAGGTTTGCTACATCAATTGATTTTCGATCCGTTCATCTGCCTTCAGCTTTAATTTGCTGCCCTCATTCCATCGCGGTTAACCATTCGAAAAGAAATTATCAAATATGAAACTCGTTTCCTATTCAAGCAATTCAAAAGAGCACCTCGGCATTTTTCATGAGGATAAAGTTTACAACCTCGCTGATGCTTCCAAAGCCCTCGGTAAAAAATCTTTGCCCGATGACATGCTTACTTTTTTGCAGCTCGGGGAAGATGTTATGATAGTAGCAAAGAGTATCAATGAACAAATAACTAAGTCTTTGACTACGGGGTTATTTCCCGTTTCCTATGGAGAGGGGAAGGGGGTGAGGCTTCTCGCTCCTATCCCCCATCCAACCTCCTGCCGTGACGGCTACGCATTTCGTCAACACGTTGCATCTGCCAGGAGAAACAGGAAAGTGGAAATGATCAAAGAGTTCGACCAGTACCCGATTTTTTATTTTACAAATCACAACGCCATCCAGGGTCCCGGAGATATTTTTTGTATGCCTGATCATTTTCAGAAACTTGATTTTGAACTGGAGGCATCAATCGTCATCGGTAAGAAAGGAAGAAACATCCGCGCAGCAGAAGCAGATCAGTACATCGCAGGTTATATGATCATGAATGACATGAGTGCACGGACACTTCAAATGGAAGAAATGTTACTGAACCTGGGTCCTGCAAAGGGGAAAGACTTTTCAACGGTCATTGGTCCATGGCTGGTTACTCCTGACGAACTGGAACCTTATAAAATACCTGCCAAGGAAAATCATGTCGGTAACCGATATAACCTTTCCATGAAATGCTTTGTGAATGGAAAACAAGTGAGCACAGGAAATCTCGGTGACATGGATTGGACATTTGCAGAGATCATTGAACGCTGCGCTTACGGAGTTGACATACTTCCCGGTGATGTAATCGGCAGCGGAACAGTCGGCACAGGTTGCTTCCTAGAGCTCAACGGCACCGGCTTATTGAATGATCCGAACTACAAACCACAATGGCTTCAACCAAATGATGTGGTCGAAATGGAAATTGAAGGCCTGGGAAAGTTGAGCAATACTATTAAGAGAGAGGAAACAGATTTTTCGATACTGGCGTTGAAGAAAGGTTGATTGGTTGACTAGGTAATTGGGTAATTGGGTAATTGGGTAATTGGTGAACAGCCAAATACATTCCTGGTCCTACATGAAAAAATGAATCCACTAATCAACTAATAACCCAATCACCGGTTGTTTCCCATTTTGATTTATTTCTCTGAATTTCAATTCGTATATTCGTTTCCATAAATGCAAATGCATATTTTATAGACGATGCAGGATCACCCGGTCACTACTTCTGATGCCGAAGAGGAAAAAAAATTAATCCTCAACCGTTACCGTGCACTGTTACGTGCATGCAGACCCGGTATTACCAAACACGAGAAAAAAGAAATCCGCCTTGCTTTCAACATGGCGCTGGAAGCACACAAGGACATGCGCCGCAAAAGCGGACTGCCCTATATCATGCATCCGCTGGCCGTTGCACAGATTGT
Organism: Bacteroidota bacterium; assembly: GCA_039930605.1. GTDB lineage: Bacteria > Bacteroidota > Bacteroidia > AKYH767-A > 2013-40CM-41-45 > JAPLDB01. The sequence goes on along the minus strand of JBDTTM010000121.1, from coordinate 4,293 downwards.
TGCGGAAGAAATCGGGCTTGGAACAGTTGCAATCATTGCAGCATTGTTGCATGACACTGTTGAAGATACCCATCTTACTTTAAACGACATTGAAAAAAATTTCGGTAAGAAAGTCGGAAGTATTGTTGACGGGCTTACAAAAATATCAGGCGTTTTCGAACAAGGCACTTCTTTGCAGGCAGAGAATTTCAGGAAGGTATTGCTAACACTGAGTGATGACATCCGTGTAATCCTCATCAAGCTTGCCGACCGGCTGCATAACATGCGCACGCTGGATCACATGACTCGTGAGAAGCAGTTGAAGATTGCAAGTGAAACGGCTTATCTCTATGCCCCGTTGGCACATCGCCTCGGATTGTATGCCATCAAAGTTGAACTGGACGATTTGGCGATGAAATATACCGACCCGGAAATTTATGAAGACATCAATACCCGGCTCCAGGAAACCAAACGCGAGCGACAGCGCTTCATAAGTGAATTCACTGAGCCGATCAAAGATGAAATCACCAGGCAGGCACTTAAAAGTGAAATCAAAGGCCGGCCGAAATCTGTGCACTCCATCTGGATGAAGATGAAAAAGCAAGGCGTCGGTTTTGATGAGATCTACGACATCTTCGCCATCAGGATCATCATCGAGGCAAATGAAGAAGATGAAAAAGCATTGTGCTGGAGAGTGTATTCTATTGTAACTGATTTTTACCATCCCAATCCGGATCGTCTCCGCGACTGGATCTCAACTCCGAAAAGTACCGGATATGAATCATTGCATACCACTGTAATGGGACCCGGCGGAAGATGGGTGGAAGTGCAGATCCGCTCCAGGCGCATGGATGAAATTGCCGAGAAAGGATATGCCGCGCATTGGAAATACAAAGAGAGTGCTGCTGAAAGTGCCGTGGATGAATGGATCAGCAAGATCCGCGAATTGCTGGAGAACCCCGAAAGTGATGCCATTGATTTTATTGACGACTTCAAACTGAATCTCTTCAGCGATGAAATTTTTGTCTTCACTCCCAACGGAGAATTAAAATCTTTGCCAGGCGGATGCACTGCACTTGATTTCGCATTTGAAATACACACTGCACTTGGAAGTAAATGCATCGGCGCCAAAGTGAATCACAAACTAGTTCCACTCAGTCACAAATTGCGCAGTGGCGACCAGGTTGAAATTCTTACCTCTAACAAACAAACACCAAAAGAAGACTGGCTCAACTTTGTTGTCACGGCCAAAGCGAAATCAAAAATCAAGAATGCGCTGAAGGAAGAAAAGAAAAGTGTAGCTGAGGACGGAAAAGAAATTCTCGAGAGGAAACTCAAACACCTCAAAATTAATTTCAACAACGAAAATATCAACGAGCTCCTCGCCTTCTATAAAATTCCGAGCACGCTTGAATTGTATTACCGGATCGCCAAAGGCATTCTTGACATCTACGACTTAAAAGATTTTGCAGAGGAGAAAGGTCAGATCAAAGCCAAAGCACCTCGTCCGCAGGAACAGCAATCGCTGGAACATATGGTGCGCAGCATTCGCGGGAGCAGCGACATGTTGGTGATCGGTGAAACCCTTGACCGCATCGACTACAAGCTTTCCACCTGTTGCAATCCAATTCCAGGAGATGACGTGTTTGGATTTGTCACTGTGGGAGAAGGAATAAAAATCCACCGTGTAAGTTGTCCGAATGCAATCCAGCTGATGAGCAACTACGCATACCGGATTGTAAAAGCAAAATGGACGAACCAGCATGAGCTTGCATTCCTCGCCGGCATCCGCATGACAGGCATAGATGAAGTCGGAATCGTAAATAAAATCTCCAAAGTCATCAGCAGCGAACTGAAAGTAAACATGCGCAGTATTTCCATCGACAGCAACGATGGTATTTTTGACGGGACGATCATGCTTTTTGTACATGATACAGAACATCTTACGAAACTGATGAAAAAATTAAAAGAGATCCATGGGATATTGACAGTGAGCCGGGTTGACGCGGGATAGGAGAAAAGTTAAAAGTTAGAAGTCAAAAACTCAAGTCACAAATTACAAGTCACAAGTTACAAGCCTTGCTCCGTGGAAGCTTCGCGAAGGCGAGTCACAATTCGAACAACCAAATAGCCGTCATTAAGTCATTGAGTCATTCATCACACGACGAGTCATTGCGACCGCGAGAAACCAAATTAGAGGTAAAGTCCCCATAAGAATTAGTCATTGCGACCGCGAGGTACGAAGCGGGAAGCAATCCCCCGAATTAAACTGTGAATACAATGGAGCGAACATCCCCGTTCTTTAGCTCATCACGTCCCGCTATCCGCTCCGCCCTTCGGGCTATGCTCCTATCGGGGCTACTTTAGAAAATTTTTTAGCTCATAAATCGAGTTCATTAATTTACTTTCTATCCAAAATCCTGGTTAGAATAGAAAGAATTATTCCATGATTAATCTCTGAACCAAAAAGCCATTTTCATTCTGCATTTTTAAAAGAAATTCTAATCCTAAGATATTCAATCATTATCTCAAATGGAAATTGTATAGAAGTGATATGCATAAAGCAATTACCCAGCACATCATAAATGTCAATACTCGTAGCTTCGGAAGAATATGATACGTAAAGAGTAATATTTCCGAATGCATGATTGGGGGAAATCTGAAACTGATAATTTGATTTTTCTCTTCCGGTTGTAAGTTGGAATGAACTACATTCCCAAGAGTGGGTCGAAATAATTCAACTGGAATATGACGATACACTTTCTAAAGTAGCCCCGACTGAAGCGTAAAGCCCGGACCCTGCAGTAAGCGCTTGCGCTTTACTGCAGGGGAGGACTTGCAGCGGTAGGCGGGAAGAATTTCATTTTTGGAACGGGATCATCGGCTCCTTGTCTATCCTTTCGTAATTTTTTCCACCGCCCCCACAAAATAATCCAGGTCATTCAATGATGTGTACACATGTGGCGTCACCCGTACGCCTTTGAATTCATCATGTACAATCGGAGTCGTATAGATTTTATAATCTGCAAAAAGCTTGTCGATGATTTGTGCAGGCTCCATTCCTTCAATGATAAAATTCCCGATCGCTCCGGAGTATTCACGCTTCAGAGATGTGTTGAGTTTTACTTTCGGAAACTTCAAAATTCTTTCAGCCCAGTAATTTTTCAGGTAGCGCAGCCGTTCTTCTTTTCTTTTGATTCCGATACCGCGGTGAAAATTGACTGACACACCAATAGCCGCCTCAATTGGGAATGAACGCGTTCCAAGGTTTTCAAATTTCCTGATGTCTTCACTTAGTGGTTCGGGATGGGCAAGCAATGGCCATATATTTTTAATATTTTCCTTCTTCATCCATAACATTCCTGTCCCGAATGGCGCACACAGCCATTTATGTAAGCTCGTACCGAAATAATCACAATGCAAATCAGGAATTTTAAAATCAAGATGTGCAAATGAATGCGCCCCATCACATATCACTTCAATGTTTTTTTCATGTGCCATGTCGGCTACTTCGCGTACCGGCATTATTTGGCCTGTAAGGTTAATGACGTGACACATCAGTATCACCTTCGTATTCGGAGTAATTGCTTTCCTGAAACGATCCACAATAATAGAAGGATCTTCACAGGGAACAGGCACTGAAATTTTTACCACCTTTATTTTGTCTCTGAGTTCACGCTGATGCAAAGCGCTTATCATGTTCGGATAATCCTGGTTGGTGGTGAGAACTTCATCTCCTTCCTTTAAATTCATTCCGAAGATGACAGTCTCCAAAGCCTCGGAAGAATTCCTGTTGATGGCAATTTCTTCGGCACTTACTCCTGCCAACTCCGCCAATTGCCTGCGCACATTCTCGCGCTCCATACCGATCGTCTGCCACATATAATATGCCGGCCCCTGGTTAGCCAGTCTTACATAACGATCCATTGCATCCTGGGTGACGACAGGCTGCGGACTGACACCGCCATTGTTCAGGTTGATAATATTTGTAGAGACAGTATAGGATTGTCTAACCGTAAACCAGAAGTCTTCGTCCTGTGCAGCTTCAAAAGGTGAAAGGTGTTCAATCCTTTGAACCGCAGCTTCAACTTTTTCTGCATTAAAAATATCCAGGAGTGGCAACACCGAAGCTGCCGCTGCTATCGTTCCTGCTTGTTGGAAAAATGATCTTCTGTCAGTCATGAGAAGTGTTTTTAGTTGAACGAAGATATTCAATTATAATTACCATGCATTGAAATAGGTGACTAAGTGATTAGGTGATTATTAATAAGGACATAAAATAGTATCATACATTAAATGTTTATTATCTTTGAT
>JBDTTM010000120.1:0-10336 GCA_039930605.1 Bacteroidota bacterium | reverse complement strand
CCGAGAGGCGACCACCATGAATTTGATATCTACAAACCCAAAGTTGAACAACTTGTAAAAGCACAACGCGACTATATCAGTACCATTATTGCTGACGCAAGAAAAGTCGTTACTGATTCCAAGAAGGAAGCGGAAGCAGGCTTGCTGTTGTTCAGGGCCCACCGCGGACTACCAAAAAATAAGGCATTGATCAAATTGCTTGGCGAACAAGGCGTGAAGGAGATTATGCGGAAAAGTGAAAACCATCACTTGCAGGATCAACAGAAGGAAATGCACAAAGTAGATGCTGAATTGTATTTCCATATAGATGAAAAAAACAACAGCATTGAACTCACCGAAAAAGGAATTGAAATTGTAGGCAAGAATACAGAAGACAAAGATTTCTTTTTGCTTCCTGATGTCGGCGCTGTGGTTGCTGACATCGAAAAATCAGGTTCTACTGCAGAAGAGAAACTCAGGAAGAAAGACGAACTCATGCGTGACTTTGCTGTGAAGAGTGAACGCATTCATACCGTGAACCAATTGCTGAAGGCATACACTCTTTTTGAACGGGATGTGGAATACATTATTGCCGATGGTAAAGTGAAAATCGTGGATGAACAAACCGGCCGTGTGCTGGATGGGAGAAGGTATTCAGAAGGATTGCACCAGGCAATTGAGGCGAAGGAAAATGTAACGGTAGAAGCAAGTACCCAAACCTATGCGACCATTACCCTGCAGAATTACTTTCGCATGTATCACAAACTTGCCGGTATGACAGGTACTGCAGAGACTGAAGCGAAAGAATTGTGGGACATCTACAAGCTGGATGTGGTTTCAATTCCTACCAACAGGCCGATTACACGTAAGGACGGTGAAGACAAAGTTTATAAGACTAAGCGGGAGAAATACAATGCTGTGATTGACGAGATCGATGCCCTCGTGAAAGCAGGAAGGCCGGTGCTGGCAGGAACAACATCTGTAGAAACATCAGAATTGCTGAGCCGGATGATGAAATTGCGCAATATCAAACACAATGTTTTGAATGCGAAACAACACCAGCGTGAAGCAGAGATTGTTGCCGAAGCTGGACTATCCGGTACTGTTACGATAGCAACAAATATGGCGGGTCGCGGTACAGACATCAAACTGGGACCCGGTGTAAAAGAAGCGGGTGGATTGGCAATCGTCGGTACAGAGAAGCATGAATCCCGAAGAGTAGACAGGCAGTTGCGCGGTCGTGCAGGAAGGCAAGGTGATCCAGGTACTTCCCAATTTTATGTTTCACTGGAGGATGACCTCATGCGCATGTTCGGAAGCGATCGTATTTCAAAGTTGATGGACAGGATGGGAATTGAAGAGGGTGAAGTTATTCAGCACAGCATGATTACTTCCAGCATTGAAAGAGCGCAACGCAAGGTGGAAGAAAATAATTTCGGTATCCGAAAAAGACTGATCGAATATGATGACGTGATGAATGCACAGCGGGAAGTTATTTATACCAAGCGCAGGCATGCCATCTTTGGTGAAAGGCTCAGCATCGACATCAACAATATGATGAGTGATGTTTCTGATTCGCTCACAAATGAATACCAGCAGCTTAACGATTTTGACTCATTCAAACTGGATCTGTTGCGGTTGCTTTCCATTGAAAGCCCGGTGTCAGAACAGGAATTCATGAATGAGAAGATGGACGTAATTGCAGATAAAGTTTTTGCAGAAGCTCAGCGCTACTACAAACATAAATCCCAAATGCTGATGGAACGTACCCGTCCGTTTGTGACCGATGTATTTACAAACCAGGGCGCAACGATCCAGAATATTGTAGTTCCTTTCAGTGATGGAATGAAGGGTATTCAGATAGTCACCAATTTGAAAAAAGCATACGAATCGCTGGGACGTGATTTGGTTTCTTCTTTTGAGCGCACAGTTACTACAGCATTTATTGATGATGCATGGAAGGAACATTTGCGCGAAATGGATGACCTCAAACAAAGCGTGCAAAATGCTGTCTACGAACAGAAGGATCCTTTGCTCATCTATAAGTTTGAATCTTTTGAACTTTTCAAGCAGATGCTTGACAGGGTGAATAAAGAAATTACCGCCTTTCTGTTTAAAGGCGTGATTCCTCAGCAGGATCCAAACCAGGTACGTGAAGCAAAAGCACCACAGCGCACTGACATGAGCAAACTAAACGCCAGCAAGGCTGATGCAGGAAACCGTCAGAATGTAAGCCCAACCGGGATTCCACAGGGAGGACCTCCGCCACCACAACGCCTTCAGCCGGTGAGGGTGGAACAAAAAATCGGACGCAATGATCCTTGTCCTTGCGGCAGTGGAAAAAAATACAAGAACTGTCATGGCGCGAATGGATAGCAATTCATAAAAGTTGCTTTCGGTTTCCATGAATCTTGATTCAACCAATCTACACAATTAACTAATCAACCAATTTCTATTTTCTAATCAATGGCTTTAAAATGTGGTATAGTCGGTTTACCCAATGTCGGAAAATCAACTTTGTTTAATTGCCTCAGCAATGCGAAAGCACAGGCAGCAAATTTTCCTTTTTGTACAATTGAACCGAACGTGGGCGTAATCACAGTTCCGGATGATCGTCTCAACAAACTGGAAACGCTTGTGAAACCTGAGCGCGTTGTTCCAACAACTATTGAGATCGTTGATATCGCCGGACTGGTGAAAGGAGCCAGCAGGGGAGAAGGATTGGGAAACCAGTTCCTAAGTAATATCAGGGAATGCGATGCCATCATTCATGTGTTACGTTGCTTTGATGATCCCAACGTGGTGCATGTGGATGGAAATGTGAACCCTGTTCGGGATAAAGAAACGATCGATACAGAACTCCAGTTGAAAGATCTTGATGCAGTTGAGAAAAAAATTTCTAAGACTGAAAAAATTGTCAGGGCAGGAACTGATAAGGATGCAAAAAAAACACTTGAGACTTTGCTCATCTTTAAAACACAACTGGAATCAGGGAAGCCTGCACGGGGTGCTGCTGTTACAACTGAAGACCAGAAACATGTTGAGGACCTTTTTCTGCTTACCATGAAGCCGGTGCTGTACATGTGTAATGTAGACGAGAAAAGTGTCGTGAACGGAAACAAATATGTTGACCTTGTAAGAGAGCTGGTGAAAGGCGAGAATGCTGAAGTGCTTGTTATTGCCGCTGCCATTGAAGCAGAGATTACCATGCTCGATACCTATGAAGAACGCCAGTTGTTTTTACAGGACCTTGGATTGTCTGAGAGTGGTGTGAGCAAATTGATAAAGGCTGCCTATCGTTTGCTGAAGCTTCAAACCTACTTTACTGCCGGAGTAAAAGAAGTGCGCGCATGGACTATTCACACAGGAATGACAGCTCCACAGGCTGCGAGCGTAATCCATACTGATTTTGAAAAAGGATTTATAAAAGCTGAAGTAATCAAGTACAACGATTATGTTTCACTTGGTTCTGAATCTGCCTGCCGTGATGCGGGCAAACTCAACATTGAAGGAAAAGAATATGTGGTGAGTGACGGTGACGTGATGCACTTCAGGTTCAATGTCTGATTTTTGCCTTGCCTCCATATTTCTGTTTGCATTTCCTGGGCTAACGCACGGAATTTTTTAATACAAAGAATTCTATTTTTTGATTTCCGGCTCTGTTGCCACCTGCCCACAATTTTCTCCCGGGGCAATGTCTGTAATTTTATATCCTGCAAGATCAAAATAAGGAATAATGATCTCATTCTGTTGAATGCCGGAAATAAGCATTGAATAGGATGTACCATTGCTCTTTGAATATGATGTTACTTCAAGTACCATTCCCCGGATTTGTTTTGCAAAATACCAGGTGCCATCATCCACATAACTGCTCATCATTCCGCAATGTGCAAGCATCTTATATAACTTGCAGAGATCAAAATTGAATTCTGCTGCAACCCACACAACTGCAGAATCCTTTTCACTTTCAATAATATATTTGTCACATCTATATCCATCAATCAATTTTGTTTCGTGCGTCAATCGCATACTCACTTTTGGGACAACCATCTTATCGCTGAACATCGCATTGGCATGAATACGGGTGGCTTGTTTCACATTGTTATAGGATAGCAGCATAAGCCAGGAACTGTCAAGAAGGTTGTAAATGATTCGTTTATTGACACCCTTCGCATTCATATCATCTTTTATTTCAATTCCTGTTTTTGTAACGTCTGTGGTGCAATGAAATGGCCATGCTTTTTTTTGGCTTGCATTGCCCTCACTGAAAGACATTAAAAAGCTGCCACGAAAAGGGAGTATTCTCTGTGCAGTCCCGGCATGGGAAATGGCCATTAGTAGCACCAGTAGAAACCGAAAATAAGCCTGCATTCAGCAAAGTTATTAAAATGAAGCATTCCAGGGGTATTGATATTTGTATAAATGCCATTAAAATCTATCTTTGTAATACGCAAAAAAACTGATAACCATGAGAAGAATTTTTACGACACTATTGATTTTATTAAGCACCGCAACCATCGCGCAGGAAGCAAAGTGGAATCGCACACTGGAACCGCAAAAAGTATTTATTGAAAACAAATCACAATTCACTGGAAAATGTGAATTGCTTGGGTCAGACGTTCTGTTCGCCACGGAAGATGGACCTGTCCAGGTATTGTTTACAAAAAAAGGACTGATCTATAAACTTGAGCAAAGGGAACATCCTGAAGTGGACGAGCGTGAACTGCGAAAAGAGGGAATGACACATGAAGAACTGGAAGAAAAAGAACATGGAGTAGAAATCAAAACAGATATTCTGAGGTTGGAATGGAAAAATTCCAATGCAACCGAAGTTATTGCGCGTGATGAATTTCCTGGAGGTTATTCGTATCATGGTGAATCCGGAAGTATTCATGCAAGAGCGTTCAGGAAAATTGTTTACCTGAATTTGTATCCGAACATAGATGTTGAATATGTATTTCATCCCGGGTCAGGAATTGAATACAGTTTTATTCTTCACCCGGGATCTGATGTTGCCAATATTCAAATGGCTTATTCAGACGTTTCAGGAATGGGAATTGACAAAGAAAATGATATCCATTTCCCCACACAATTCGGTGATATCATTGATCATGCCCCTGTGACTTTCTATTCCGGTAGCAATATTGCAATTGCATCTCACTTTGTGAGGCACGGTAAAACAATTTCCTTCGCACTTGCAGATTATGATCTTGCGAAAGAAATAATCATTGATCCATGGACGGTGTTTCCTTCAATGGGAAGTTCAAATAAAATTTTCAATGTTGAAGCTGACAGTTCAGGAAACGCATATATCTATGGTGGTGATTCTCCATACAAACTGCAGAAGTATGATCCAACCGGAAATTTACTATGGACATTTACCAACGGTTGGGATTCTTCAACTTATTGGTGTGGCACATTGATCGTTGACCGCGCCGGAAATTCTTTCATTACTGCAGGGTCTTCTGCTGAGATTACTAAAGTGAATACAGGTGGCGGACAGGTATGGACCAATTCCGGTGGAATATTTGATGAGTACTGGAGCATGGCATTTAACTGCGATGAAACCGAATTAATAGTTGGAGGAACACGTCTTACAGGTATTCCCATCATCACCGGTTCGGGAAGGGCATACAATATTGATTTGAATAGTGGGAATGTAATCAACAGCATCAAGGTGGCCGATGCCATTCCGTCTTTTATCTTTAATGATCCAAATGAAATAAGGTCGGTATGTGCGTCGCCGAATGGCAACTATTATTTTTTGACCCTGGATACAATTGGTGAACTGGCGCCGGCATTGGCAGGTATCAATTGGGAATCTCTAAGCAGTTATCGTTTCGGTTACGGTAGTCCCAACTATGGTTTCACTCCACAAGGACAAAGTATTATCCGTGCTTCTGCCACACATATTTATACAGCCAATGGCGACTCAGTAGTAAAGCGGGATATCAACACTGGGATTATCGTGGCTGCTGCAGCGATTCCCGGCGGCGGACATGCGACTACTTTCCTGGTTCCGGGAACTCTTCCCAAAAATGGTGGACTAGCCATCGATAGTTGCGGAAATGTTTTCGTGGGCTCTCAGTCGAATGTGACCATGTATGATGCGAATCTGAATTTCATCTCATCTACGGCTACGCCATCGGCTGTGTATGATGTTGCCATCGGAACCAACGGCGATGTACTTGCAAGTGGAAATGGTTTTGCCGTTGCGCTCACAATTCCTTCCTGTTCACAAATTCATATAAGCTGTAATACTGCCGTACTTCCAGTCGCTTCATTTTCCGCGCCCAATACCATTTGCCCGGGAACGTGTACCGGATATACAAACCTCTCATCAAATGCAACTGCATATCAATGGTACTTCCCGGGTGCACTTCCTGCCACAAGTACTGATGTAGATCCTTCAAATATCTGTTACAATACTCCGGGAACTTATGATGTTACGCTCGTGGCCGGCAATGCAGCAGGTACGGATTCGATCACGCTGCTGAATTACATAACGGTTTTTCCTTACCTGCCACCGCAAGGCATTTCACAAAATGGTGATACTTTATCCGCCAACCAGGGTTCAACTTCTTACCAATGGTACCAGGATGGAATATTGATTCCCGGCGCAACAGATTATTTCTTTGTGCTTGCGCAAGGCGGCAATTACAATGTTGTTTGCACAGACAACAATGGCTGCGAAGTGGAAGCCGTAATATTTGATGTGGTGGCAGGTGTTGATGGAAATAGCAATTCAATTCCGGCATTGGAAGTATTTCCCAATCCTTCATCGGATAAAATAACGGTGAGGACGAACCTTTCGGGAATTTCTTTCCCACTATCGGTATATAATGTGCTGGGAGAGAAAATGCTCCTTTTGAATCCCCAGGAAAAAAACCTCCGCGAATTTTCATTTGATATTGGCAATCTTTCTCCTGATGTATACTGGCTTGAGTTGATTTCAGGTAATAAAATTTACAGGATCAGATTTGTGAAATCGAACTATCGGTAGGGAGTAGCTGTTATTGTTTTGTTAAGAGATTGAACCTGAAAATGTTTGTTTAGTCTCATTTACCTGTCAGCTTTTTAAAGCGTAATTTTGTTTCCAATGTCTAACCACCACGTGCCAGGCAAATCATTGCCCTTCCGGATATTTTTTTTCATTTTACTGTTTATCACTGCTCAGGTATTTGCTCAAAACCCTGGTCAATACAAGGGTTCACCGCAACGCGACAGTTTGCTGAAGACATTACCTGCCATCGGAAAGGTAACAGGGGTTGTGGCTGATTCAGCTAACAAAAGTCCCGTTATTTTTGCATCAGTTGCTTTAATAAGGGTCAGGGATTCCGTACCTGTTGCCGGGGCGCTTTCAGACGAGAAAGGTAATTTTTCAATTACTGAAGTTCCCTATGGAAAATTCATCCTTAAAATTTCTTCCATTGGATTTGCCAATTATTCCAGCAGTCCATTATTGATTCGTCCGGATGAAGTGCTGGTAGATATGGGAAAAATTTACGTTCGCAACAATATCAATAGGCTGAAGGAAGTGGAAATAACAGGAGAGAAGAGTGAATACGTAAATTCCCTGGACAGAAAAATTTATAACCTTGATAAGAATATTGTGAATACGGGTGGCACAGCAACAGAAGTCCTGCGCAACATTCCTTCTGTAACTGTTGACATAGATGGGAATATAAGTTTACGCGGAAGCGGAAATGTAAATGTATTGATAGACGGTAAGCCCTCCGGTATCACAGGTAGTACCCGGCAGGCTGTGCTGCAGCAGATTCCGGCATCAAGCATTGAAAGGATAGAGGTAATTACCAATCCGTCTGCGAAATATGATGCTGATGGAATGGCTGGGATCATCAATATCGTTACGAAGAAAGACAAGTTGAAAGGTTTGAATGCAAATGTTTCTGCGGGCGTGGGGACAAATGAAAAGTACAATCTTGCCCTGGGCGGAAATTACCGGACGAAAAAAATAAATGTATATGCAAATTATTCCTTCCGGCATGAGAAAAGAACATCCACAGGAGTATCGGCAAGGGAAAATTTTTATGGTGATTCCATTTTTTATAATCTTTCTCAAAGCCATGGAACCGGTTTAAGTGATGCACATGTTATAAAAGGCGGGATTGATTATTTTATCAGCGACTATACAACCATCGGACTCAGTACTACTGCTAGCATCAGGAAGGAAAGCAGGCCTGAATATATTACTTACCGGGATGAAAATGCCGCAAGGGTGTTGACCAGCAGTTTTATCAGGGAGAACAGCGATGAAGGAAAAAACCATTCAATGGACTACAACCTGGATTTCAGAAAAACATTCCGGAAGAACAAAGCGGAATGGACAGCAAGTGCAGGCTATTCCTCAAATGAAAGAAAAAGCAACGATGAATACAGTACATTCAGTGATGCGCTTGAGTTGTCTCTGAAACAATTCCAGGATAACCATACCGTGAATTCCATTACCACCTTGCAGACTGATTATTCATTGCCGGTATTGAAAAATTCAAAGCTTGAAACAGGATGGAAGAGCATTATCAGGAAGATTGATGCAATGACTGATGGAGAGAATTATTTTCCTGTCACAAATGAATATTCCAATGATCCGCGATTTATTGACCATTTCATTTACGATGAGCAGATTCATGCCGGTTACCTGATTTATTCCGGTCATTTTTCTAAGTTTGATTACCAGGTCGGTGTTCGCGGAGAAGACTATTTGAATTCAGGCAAGTCAGAATCAACCGCTATTGATTTTAATAATGTTTACCTGAATCTTTATCCCAGTGGATTTTTAAAATACAACATCAACAAAACGCAGGAGGCGCAGATAAGCTACAGCCGGAGAGTGAACCGTCCTGAAAGCAGAAGTTTAAATCCCTTTACGGATTACGGAGATACATTGAACCTGAGAAAAGGGAATCCTGAAATTAAACCTGAGTATATTGACAGTTATGAGTTGTCTTACCTGAAGAATTTTGACAAACATTCTGTCAACGTAACACTTTACTACCGGTACACACACAATTTGATCACGCGGTATCGCTTTCTGGATCAATCCACGAATGTTACCACTTCAACTTTTATCAATTTCAGTTCATCTCAGAATACAGGAGCAGAAGTTGTAATCAAAAATCAAATTGGTGAAAAGATAAATGTGATGACCAGTGCGAATGTTTTCCAGAATAAAATTAACGGAAGCAATGTAGAATCTGATTTGCAGAGCACTTCAACCAATTGGAATGCACGGATGACTGTGAATGCAAAACTTGCAAAGAATACATCGTTACAATTGTCAGGCATGTACATGGCGCCTGCAGTTCAGCCGCAGGGATCCTTCAAAGGAATGAGTGGAGTGGATGCAGGGCTCAGGCAGGAACTGTGGAAAGGAAAAGCCTCTTTGAGTTTGAATGTAAATGACATTTTCAATACCAGGAAATTCGTGATACATAACATCGGGGATGGCTTCATTTCAGATATGACACGTACCCGGGAAAGCAGGGTTGCAATGCTTACTTTTTCATACCGGTTTGGCAGTGCGGATTATAATTCAAAAAAGAAAAATCAACGGAACCAGAATCAACAGCAGCCTGATCAAAGCAATCCGATGGACGATTTCTAAGCTTGAATTTTGTTAAATGGGTGAAGCAGGTAAAAATTCACCTACTATATTTGGCAGTCGGGTAAACAAATCAAGGTGTTCACCAAAAATCAGTTTATTGCTTAATGAAGCGATAATAAATAATTCTACATTCACTCCGAAAACCTAACCAACACATTTCCATGAAAAAAATATTACTTACTATTTTACTTGCTGGTACCTTCCTGGTAGATTCATTCGCGCAGGTACAGTCTATCCGACCGGATTCTGCCATTCAGGGACAGACGCTGACTACAACCATCACAATGGCAAACGGCACCTTTTCTTTAGCATCGGCACCTTACCAGAGTTCTGATATCTACCTGCAGCAAGGAGGGACAACAATTTACACCTATGCGGGCTACAGCACTTTTAATGTTTACTACCCTTATGATTCTCTATGGACGGAATTTACGATTCCATTCAACGCTCCAGGTGGCTACTATGATGTACACGTAGTGACATATGACTTTCAGGGATTTCCAACTGACAATGTATTGACCAACGGATTCCATGTTGGATATTTTGCCGGATCGGTTGAAGGTGATTTATACTTTGATACCAACCAAAATGGAATCAGGAATGGTGGAGAGCCTCCATTGTACAATCACAGGGTGCAGGTAAGCCCGAATAACTTAACCATTTTCAGTGATCTAGCCGGACATTATAAAGCTTACCTGGATTCGGGAAATTATACAATAAGCTATCTTCCGA
>JBDTTM010000119.1:0-10360 GCA_039930605.1 Bacteroidota bacterium | reverse complement strand
GTGCTCGGAACACCTTCTATACGGTTCAATGATTTTGTCAGTGAGCTCAGTTACCTCGAAGAACTTGAAAACAAATTCGGTTTAACCTACGGGATCAAAGCGAACAATCCTGAAAAATTACTTCAGAAAATTACCGAACTTCTTGCTTTTCCCGATCTGAAAGGCAAATGGTCTGAAAAGCGTAAACGAATGCTAAATGAAAGAGGTGACCTCACCAAAATCATGTTTAATCTCCTGGTCAATGACGAATCACAAATATTTAAAAAATAAGAATAATTAGTATATATTGGTTAAAGGTCGGCCAATTTGAGATTTTTTATGAACTAATATTCAATTGTTTTGGATATTAAAAATATCCGTTTACATTAGTCCCCCCAAATAATTCAACTGGGGAGATGGAAGGTTTTCTGCGAAATTTTCCCTCTTTTTGCTAGAAAAATGAATTTTGAGCAAAGTTTATGACTCAATTCCTTGACTTAGGGTCAAAATTGAATTATATTCGCGAGGACTGATATAAGGCATTCAAAATTAGTTGAACAGATTTGTTAAAAAATTAATGTTTTCGTTCTCACGGGGAGAAGAATGAAAAATGAAAAAAAATTACAAGGCTTTATTATATTCTAAATTTGCTAACGGAACCGTGGACATGGTGAGTTCCCGCGCTGCAAATTTTAAAACCGATTACCAGCCCCATCGCCGGTCGCAGAAAAAACGACTGTCAAAACCCAATCTCCATAAAATCGGGGGGATGGAAAAAGAGGTTCACCGTTTTGTAACCGGTCACGTTAATCTCAGCGATAAACATACAGTTATCCTTCGTACCCGTACTATTGATACCATCTCTCACCTGGCAAATGATTTAGCTGCTTTGGTAAACCTCAAGAGAGTAAATGATGTGCGTTGGGTCAACAAATTTTTTGAAGAAGTAAATTCACATTTAAGCAATGATGCTTTATTTATTGGCGCAGTTGAAATCAGCGAACAACGCAAAGCAAGAATTTATAGAAAACTTCCACGGGGAATTGCTGCCTTTGTATACGTGATTGATTTCATGTTCAGGCGCATTCTGCCCAAACTTAACTTTACCAAAGGATTTTATTTTTTTATCACCGATGGTAGAAGAAGGGTAATGTCGAAAGCTGAAGTCCTTGGAAGACTCGTTGCCTGCGGATTCGATATTGTAGATTTAAAAGTAATCGGCGATTCCCTTTATTTCGTTGCCAAAAAAGTGAAAGAACCATCGTATGATTTAAAACCATCCTATGGACCGCTGTTCAAAATGCGGAGAATCGGGAAGAATGGAAAAATAATACAGGTGTATAAGTTCCGTACAATGCACCCTTATTCTGAATACCTGCAGGACTATATCATCCGGACGAATGGATACCAGGATATCGGCAAGCCAGCTGATGATTTCCGCATCACCACCTGGGGAAGATTTTTACGCAAGTACTGGCTGGATGAACTTCCACAATTAATTAATGTTGCAAGAGGTGAGATGAAACTCGTAGGTATCCGGCCTATCAGCAACCGTTTCCTGAATGAATTTCCGGAAGAAATAAAAGAACTTCGCCTCAAACAAAAACCGGGTTGTGTACCTGCTTATGTATCCCTGCTCAAGCAAAGTGTAGATGGATTCATTGAAGCCGAAACGATTTACCTGAAGGAGAAGGCAAGACATCCGTATACAACAGATATTAAATATTTGATTAAAGCGATTTACAATATCCTGTCGAATAAAATTCGCAGCGCGTAAATATTTTTCGGGAACGATTCACTTTTTTCACGCTTCAGGATCATCCATATCTTCGTGCAATATTTTTATTAAGATTAAGGTGCCGGGTAACATGCAATCCATATATCTATGGGTTTTACCGCACCATTAAAAAATGTATTATTGCAGTAGACAAAAAAACCTACTGCATGAAACAAAAGATTACCGCAATCATTTTTACTTTTTTCTTTTGGTCTATCGCTTTTCAATCCCGAAGCCAGGAAGTGTACCAGCATATTTCGTACACGGATATTTATGATTTCCTCGATGAACTGGCAAGCTCAAAAATTATTGTCATCAATTCAGCCGTAAAACCGTATGCAAGAATATTGATCGCTGAAAAATTACAGGAAGCATCAGCAAAAAGATCGGAACTGAACAAGCGCCAGCAAGGTGACCTGGACTTTTACCTGCGTGATTACAATAAGGAATTATTTCAGGATAAAAATTTCAAGCGCCGGCTTGACTTGTTCTATTACAAAGATTCACTTTTTTCATTTACGCTGAATCCAATCCTTGGCGTCAGGTATTACACCAACGACTCAGGAAGTTTTTACCACCGGTGGAATGGGGCGGAGGCTTATGGATATGTTGGCAAAAATTTCGGTGTGTATGCCAGTCTCCGCGACAATCATGAATCTTTAAAACTTTCGAATCCAGCATACCTCAACCTCGACCAGGGTGCAGAATATAAAGGAGAAAGGGAGGGTGGCGATTACAGTGAAATGCGCGGAGGCATCACCTATACCTGGAAGTGGGGAAGCTTTGGAATCATCAAAGACCATTTTGTGTGGGGAGATAATGAACATGGTTCGAATATTTTTTCAGGACGGACGCCATCTTTTGCTCACCTGAATCTTCACCTGAGACCGGCCCGCTGGCTTGATTTCAATTATATTCATGGATGGCTGGTTAGCAATGTAGTTGACAGCGCAAAGGTTTATTATGTGAATGGTTCTTTAAACAGGGAAGTCTTTCGACCGAAATATGTGGCCGCAAATCTCGCCACAGTAACGCTTGTAAAGGGCTTTGATGTTTCTATCGGGAATTCCATTGTGTACAGCGATCAAAATGTTAATCTTGCCTACCTCATTCCCGTTTTCTTCTATAAATCTGTTGACCATACCCAGTCAAGTACAGGCGCCGATGAGTTGGGACAGAATGCACAGATGTTTTTTAATATTTCCTCCAGAAATATTAAAAATGTACACCTCTATATTGCCGGATTTATCGACGAGATTGCTTTGCACAATGCCGCAAATAAAAAGGAACAGTCAAACTTTATCAGTGGAAAAGTCGGCATGAAGATCAGCAACCTGCTCCATAAAAATATCTTTATCACAGCTGAATACACCCGTACGAATCCTGTTACATACAGGCATTATGTGACCACCACAACGTTTGAATCGAATGGCTATAACATGGGGAATTACCTTGGCGACAACTCCCAGGAAGGTTACCTGGCATTGGGATACAAACCACTGGCGCGGTTGTCTCTTGAGGTATCTTATGGAAAAGCACAGAAAGGAATTGAATATTATTATGATGGTCACAAAGGTACCAATGGAAAAGGATTGCCTTTTATAGATCGTGTGTACTGGCAGTCAGAAAATACTGCATTCAAAATTCAATACCAACTCGTGAACAGTGTGTACGGTTCTCTTGCAGTCGTGAACAGTGATAATTCCGGTATCATGGATGACGTGTATAACATGCCATTCCTGAAAGGCAAACAAACAACAATCAGTTTTGCAGTGAATGTTGGATTTTAATTCCTGGATATTTCTTGTTTTCCCCGTCTCGAACGAGATGTAAATATTTTTCTGACATACTGAATGTCCTTTTTTATGCCTGTAAATTTTGTTGCAGGAATGGAAACGGACTAGCCATCATTTGATTAAACATTTACAGATTGATTTGTATTTTAGCAAACTTTTAAATCATCTCAGATTATTAATTTGTATATTAAAGAACTCAGGAAATGAAAAAATACTTACTCCTTTTCGTAATTGCCATACAATGTTTCCACATGAATGGACAATCATTTTTCTCAGAAGATTTTGCTTCAGGAATTCCAGGTAGCTGGACAAACGTCGATAATTCAGGCAACAATGTGTTGTGGAGAGCAACCACTACAGGTGCATTGAACCAGGCAGTACCGGTTGATCCTCACTTGAGTACAATCGGGACCTCAGCATCAAATGGTTATTTGATACTGGACAGTGATTCTGCAGGTTTGGTTCTTACAGAAAATTCAGACCTTACAACTGCCGCCATAAATTGTTCGGGTCATTCAATCGTTTACCTTTCCTTCAATGAATATTTTGCTCAATTTGGCAGTTCACAGGGAATCGTAAAAGTCAGTAATGACAATATTAACTGGGTTGATGTGCACAATGCCGAAACAGGATTGGTCGCAGACTCAGGAACAGCAAACCCTTATCCGGTTGAAATTGATATCAGTGCTACTGCAGCCAACCAGGCAACTGTTTACATTCGATTTAATTATATTGGCGCCTATGATTATTGGTGGTTTGTAGATGACGTACAACTACTTGAGCCCTCTGCTACCGATCTCAGTGTAAACTCCATCGTGGAATTAGATACGGAGTATACCAGAATCCCGTTATCACAGGCGACTGCGCTTAATCTTTCTGCAGAAATAAAAAATGTTGGACTTAGTTCAACGGCTTCTGGAACAGCCTTACTGGAATTGGTGGATGCTGGCAGCACCCTTACTGTTTTTAGTGAAGTGGTTAACCTCCAATCGTTGTCACCAGGCAATTCCCAAACGGTTGTTCCTTCAATGGCATTTTCTCCACCAGCGGCCGCTAGTTATTATTCAAGAGTTACTGTTACTATTGCCGGCGATGGTAATGCAGGGAATAATACCATGCTATCAGATAATGTGATGGTTAGCGATTCCGTTTATTCGCGTGATGATGATGCAATTTCCGGAGTGCAGCAAATTGGATCAGGAGCCGGTGAAGATGGAATTGCCGGACAAAATTTTATGGTGAATACAATTGTCGATCTTACATCAGTCACTGTTTTTCTTCAGGATACTTTTTCGTTTAGCGCTTCCGGTACGCCTTTATTTCTTACGGTTCATCCACAGGCAAATAATGCAACAGCTCCTGATAGTGCCATGGTACTTGCAGTAACTGATACACTCATGCTTTACCCGGGAACAATACCTGCAGGAGGTGCATTTTTTACTTTACCAATACAAGGTGGATCAATACATCTGATGCCGGGTTTATATTTTATTGGGTTTCATGAGGATGCTGATCCTATTCCAATGGGAATTACTTCATCTAAATATTCACCTGGAGCTGTTTGGGTTCATGCCAATTCATTGCCGGATGGCTGGGCCAGGGCAGAGGATTTCGGTTTTCAGTTTGCTTATATGATACGTGCTAACTTTGGAATGGTACCTGATGGCGTGGATGAGCTTTCAAAGAATATCAATGTTACAATCTTTCCGAATCCTTCTTCGTCGGGAATTTTTTATATCATATTTGAAAGACCGGAGAGAAATTATTCCATAAAGGTATTTAATGCCATGGGGCAGCTTGAGAGCAAGTCAACTTTTCATAGTGTGCAGCAGGGTCAGGTTAATCTGGCGTTTCTCCCAGACGGAATTTATACAGTTCAAATTTCATCCAATGAATTTTTTTCTGCTCAGAAAATTTGTGTTGCAGGAAAATAAAAAATGATAACCGGGTAGTGTTTGAATTTGGCTGACTATTGAGTTTCATCATATTGATTTTTTAAGGTTTGATAAAAATTCTTTGATCTGAAAAATAAATACTTACCTTCACATTCTGTTTCTTAAGGCAATAATTTAAATTTATAGATAATGAAAAAATTCAATGTACTGCTCGCACTTGCATTTTGCACTTCGTTATTGTACGCTCAATATCCTGAGAACTGGAGCGTGAGGTATCAGACAACAACTTCGAACAACTTTTCCAATGAAGGAAGAAAGGTCGCTATTGATGCTGTTGGTAATTGTTTTGTTTTGGGCGATTATAGTTCTGATCTGGATTCTGCCGGGCACGCTGCAGGCAGCACACAATATACCGTACGAATTCAAAAGTTTGATGTCCTGGGTACGTTATTAACATGGGCATATATACCCGTTGCCGGGTTAATCAATAACGGCTTTGATAACCGCAGTGCCTTTGGGCTTGAGTTGGATGTAACCGGAAATGTATTTATAGGATATTCAGTACTTAATGGTTCAGGAAATTTTGATGTTGTCATTGCAAAGTATTCAAATGCCTTAGTAAAATCATGGACACTTACTTATTCAACTTCCAGCAACGATATCGGTGTAGATTTGAAGTTAAAGGGTTTCAAGCCGTATGTCCTCGTTAAATCCTATCTCGGTGCAAATGCTACTTATTCTATAGTAACAGCGGATGCAGGCGGTTTTATTACAACTCCATTGTATTCTTTTGTACCTAATGTGGACGTAGTGAATGCCCTGAATTTAACGGGGAATAAAGTTATTTATGTTACAGGATATAGCATTGTTTCTGGTGCTAAATCGGTCATGACTGCTGCTGTTTCCCTCGTGGGCACATTAAAATGGAAAGTGAACTACAACCACAATTCAATTGCCGGTGATGATTACGGAAGCAATTTGATGATTGGTTCCGATGGCGATATTTATATAGTTGGTACTACTTATAGCGGAGCTGCTTTTGGTAATGATGGTTTGTTATTGAAATATAACACATCGGGATTGTCGCAAGGGGCCTTATTTTTTAATCAATCTGCAGTTGATGTTGGTGACGCTATATCAAACGCGCCGGCAGGTTTTGTGTATGTAGCCTGTTCTAACCTGAATTCCATAACTGTATATAAAATCAGGATGAATCCATTGGGATTAACTGCCAATGCAATCTATTATCCGGTTCCTTCTTCCTCTTATACCAGTATTACTGGGGTTAACGTGGCTGATATAAAAACTGCAACAAGTGGAAATGTATATGTGTGTGGTAGTGTAACCGCAATTTCTGCAAGTGGAGGTTTTTCGGCTTCGTTTCTTGCCAAATTCGGGATGAATGGGTTTTTCTTCAAAATGTTGAATCAACAGGATAGAGAAGGTTCTTATATTGATAATTACAATTCGGTAAACATGGTGCTTGATGGTGCTAAGAATGATGTTATGTTGTTGAGAAATTACTGGAGTAACAATTCCAATCATGCACAGGAAAAATATAAACTCAGTGATTTGGATGGCGGGACTTCTTTGCGGTTGACAAATGACGCGCTTGATAATAATCAGGATAAGACAACATTTTCCCTATATCCCAATCCCGCCGCAGATGTTGTAAGTGTAAGGTCAAATGAGAAGATTGCAATTATCGAAATTTCTGATTTAACTGGACAAGTCGTAAAGTCGGTAAAGGTAAATTCTCCTGCTGATGTTAATATTGGTATTTCGGATATGAAAAAGGGTTTGTATGTATGTCGCATTATTACTGAAAGTGGTTCGGTGCAGTTGAAGAAACTGGTGATAGAATAAAAAAATAATTATCCTGCAATTTTACTTTAGAGAACCATGGTTTTGGTTCTCTTTTTTATGATTTTCTGCAACTTTCATTTTAAAGGATTACCACCACAAAAAATTCGAAAGAGGTAGTGAGTCGCGAAATAAATTTTTATATTGTTCCGTCTAAAAAGTAAAGACATTTTTATTCTCCTCCGCAGATTACTTCACAGCTTGATGCACATTCGATCAAGGGAGAAGTTTATTAAACAATGGCAATAGCCAATTTTTTTTTTTACCTCTTGATCAGAACAATTAAAATAATTCATTTCGATTTCCTTCGCCAACAGTTTTAGCACCTTCGCCAATAAAGTAAAAAAAAATATCAACAAATGATTGCAGTTTGTTGGTTTGTTCTTATATTTCGTCGGGTTTTCAAAAGGGATATTTAAATTAGGCAAAGGCAGTAAAGAAATATATTACATTTAGTATAATATTTTTGAGATTATATTAAAACGAAAAGGCAAATATATTTCGGATATTTTCGGGGAAGCCAACTCAGTAAAAAAGAATCTCATGATTGATTTTACATGTAATTCAGCAACGTCACTCAGGCTAAATCCTGCTATACATCATTACTCCACTGAGATGATGCATTTTTATTTTCAATCTAAATTAATTTATTAAACAAGATCATACTTCAATATTTAGAAACTAAAATTCAATAATTAATTAATATTAAATTCAACTGTTATGACAAAAAATTACCTGGCTAAAAGTTTAGCAACTGTTCGTTTGCTGGCTTTTCTGTTGATCTGTATAGGACTGTGGACATCGAGTTCGATGGCACAAACGATTTCCAGTTATTCTTTCACACAGACCAATGGAACCTATAAACAAGCGGGATTGGGTGCTGCACTCACTGTCCCTACATCAACATATGATGATGGTAGTTTTGCTGCCATCACACTTCCATTTACATTTACTTATCATGGTACATCCATGACGCAGGTTGTGATGAACGCAAACGGAAACGCGAGATTTGGAGCAGCTGGTTATACCGGTTATTCGGGAACAACATCAAGCACTGATGACCTGTGTCCATTAAGTGCCGACTTGTATGGATTGTCTACGACTGCAGGTCATGAAATGAGTTATGCCACCCTGGGGCAAACTCCAAACCGTATTTTTGTTATGCAATGGTACAACTGGGGTTTCTATAGCACTGGATTAAATGAAGTATCCTTCCAGATACGATTATATGAAACTACTAACACCGTACAGTTTGTTTACGGACCAGCTCCGGGAGTCAATTCACGTACTGCTTATGTCGGATTAAACGGTACTACGTCTGCTGATTTTCAAACCAGGACTACCACTACGGACTGGAATGCTACGACCGCCGGTGCGGCGAACAACAATACTTGCACTGTGTCTGCTACTGTACGTCCTCTAAATGGACTTACATTTACCTGGACTGCTGCAGCCACTGTAACTGCAATGCCTTTTAGTCAAACTACCGGAACTTTTATTCCTATTGAAGCCGCCGGTGCTACTGGCACTTTCACTCCAACTGCGGCTTTTTATGACGATGCGAACTTTGGTATTGCTACCATTCCTTTTTCATTCACATACCATGGATTACCTTTTACACAATTGAGCGCAGGTCCCAATGGATACGCCCAATTAACAGGTACTTCAACTTCATTGGGATATTCGGCGATGTGTTCAAACGCGAATGTGCTTTCTCCAATTAATGCTGATTTATATGGTAATTCCAATGTTGCTATAAGAGGTGATGCCAGCTATTTTACAATCGGTACAACACCAAACCGTGTTTTTGTTATGCAATGGAGCAATTGGGGTTTTTATGGTGGTGCATTAAACGAAATTTCATTCCAGATAAGATTAACTGAAACTACAAGTACAATATCTTTTGTGTATGGTCCGCAACCTGGCACGGGTAGCAGAACTGCTTATGTTGGATTAACAGGTGCCACCACTGCAGACTTTCAAGGCAGAACAACCATTACCAATTGGGCGGCTACAACTGCTTCCGGTACCTCTTGTACTTCAAGCACGTACAGCTCAACAGTGAGGCCTGCAAATGGGTTAACTTTTAACTGGGCACCTCCTACATCTACACCTTGTAGTGGAACACCAAATCCTGCCGGTAATACATTGGCGGATAATAATCCGGGCTGTGCCTCTACTACAACAACACTTTCTATAGCAAATACATATACTGGCATATCCGGGCTTGCTTATCAGTGGCAATCATCACCTACAGGTAGTGGATATACCAATGTAGGAGGAGCTACTAATTCAACCTACGCAGCTGTAATTGCAACTACTGCATATTATCAGTGCGTGGTTACTTGCACTTCATCCGGACTGTCTGCTACTTCTACACCATTGCAGGTGGTTATAAGTGCGCAGGGTTGTTATTGTACAAATAGTTATACGCCTGCCCAAACAACTTATTACATTAGTAATGTAACAACCACTGGTGGTATCTCCAATTTTAATAATTCATCTACCAGTGCGCTTGTTAATGGATATAGTAATTATACCGGAATATCAGTTTCTCAATATCAAAACGGTACTGTCAATTGGACGATAGCTTGCGGACCAACCGGATATACTTATGGAATTGGTATTTGGATAGACTGGAATCAAAATGGAAGTTTTGCAGACGCAGGTGAGCAGATTTATGTTTCTGGCTCTTATTTAACAGGTGCATCCGGATCGCTGACAGTTCCGATTGGAGCTACTCCGGGTAATACCAGGATGCGTGTAGTGGCGAACTATCTCAATACATCGCCTACTGCCTGTACTGGCACCACTTATACGGAAGCTGAAGATTATACTTTCAATGTGCTCTTGCTTCCTGCATGTACTGGTACACCAACTCCGGGAAACACCATTTCCTCTGTTGCTACTGCATGTTCAGGGACCAACTTTACTTTGTCATTGCAGAATCTTACGGTAGGTTCAGGTGTAACTTACCAATGGCAAACGTCTCCGAATGGAACTGCCTGGACTAACGGTGCCGGCGCTTCTACGAATGCAACATATATTAC
>JBDTTM010000118.1:0-10394 GCA_039930605.1 Bacteroidota bacterium | reverse complement strand
GAAAAGAATTAATTGTATGGAAGAAATTATTGCCAGGCTGAAAACTGAAATCATCACCCAGCTAAACCTCGAAGATAAAACGCCTGCGGATATCCGGACTGATGCGCCATTGTTCGGCGATGGCCTTGGCCTTGATTCTATTGATGCACTCGAATTAATAGTATTGCTCGAGAAAAATTACGGACTGAAACTCGATAAACCCGAAGACGGAAAAACAGTTTTTCATTCTGTGAAATCAATGGCGGAATTCATTCAGTCAAGGAAGAAGTAAAATTCGAATGTTAAATCTCGAATTACGAACAAAATCCAAATAAAGAATATTGAACTATTCAATTCTATATTTTGAATTTGGATTTCATTTTTTTCGGTCCCGATAACTATCAGGATCGGATTTCGTAATTCGAAATTATTTTAAATATGTCCAACAGAATATACATCACCGGCCTCGGTATCATATCTTCAATTGGTGATAATCCTGACCAAACACTTGATTCCCTGGTTCAATCGAAAACAGGTGTCGGTAAAATTTCTATCCTGAAAACAGCATTGAGTGAAACGCACCCCGGCGCAGAAGTAAAGAAAACCAATGATGAGTTGCGAGCCATTTCAAATCTCCCTGAAAATAATTTCTATTCACGCACCACATTGCTGGGAATGATTGCTGCCAGACAGGCAGTGAGCTCAGCAAAAATTGAAAATGTAAAAACACTTCGTACAGGATTTATATCTGCCACCAGTGTAGGTGGAATGGACCGCACAGAAATATTTTACGAAGAATTCTCAAAAGACAATTCCCGCGGACATCTGCATGATGTCATCACACATGATTGTGGAGAAAGTACAGAAGCCATTGCAATGAATTTGGGTATCAGTGATTATGTAGATACCATCAGCACTGCCTGTTCATCTTCTGCAAATGCAATCATGCTTGGGGCGAAACTGATTAAACATGGTTTCCTCGACAGAGTTATTGCCGGGGGGACAGATGCTTTGTCGCGCTTTACGTTGAATGGTTTTAATTCATTAATGATCCTTGACAGACAACCCTGTCAGCCTTTTGATGAAAACCGCAGGGGACTGAATATGGGCGAAGGTGCAGGATATATCGTACTTGAATCAGAAAAAAATCAGGGATTGGAGAACAAAGAAATTTTCGGTGAGTTAACGGGATATGCAAATACGAATGATGCATATCATCAGACAGCCTCCTCACCTGATGCAAAGGGTGCCATTATGGCGATGACGCAGGCGATGGAAATGGGAAAGATATCTGCTGGCGAGGTGGATTACATTAATGCACACGGAACAGGAACACCGAATAATGATCTGACTGAAGAGACTGCATTCAACACCATTTTTGGTGAGCATATCCCGCCATTCAGTTCTACCAAGGGTTTCACGGGGCATACCCTCGCAGCTGCGGGAGGAATTGAAGCTGTTATTTCACTGATGGCAATTAAACAGGGAATTGTTTTTCCAAATCTCCGCTACGAAACCAAGATGAAGGAATTTAATTTTGGTCCGGTAACTTCTTTGAAGAAAGAGATGCGGATAAAAAATGTTTTGTCGAACTCTTTTGGATTCGGAGGCAATAATTCATCCTTGCTTTTTTCTAAAGTATGAAATGCAAATGGCCACGTATTCACTAATTTTCACCAATTAATACATTCAACTAATTTCGTGAAATTTATTATTCTTAGTAATTTATTTTGCTTCCAGTGTTTCTTCGTGTTAATTCGAGAAATTCGTGGCAACCGGTTTTAATATGAAAATTTATATCCGCTCATCGTCTAATTTCGTGAAATTTATTATTCTTAGTAATTTATTTTGCTTCCAGTTTTTCTTCGTGTTAATTCGAGAAATTCGTGGCAGCCGGTTTTAATATGAAAATTTATATCCGCTCATCGTCTAATTTCGTGAAATTTATTATTCTTAGTAATTTATTTTGCTTCCAGTTTTTCTTCGTGTTAATTCGAGAAATTCGTGGCAGCCGGTTTTAATATGGAAATTTATATTCGCTCATCGGCATGCATTTCTCCGCAACAAACATTTGGTTCTGTGGAATTGCCTGCTGAAATTAAAATTTTTTCTGAGAATAGACTTACCGCGATTGAACCTGATTATAAAACACACCTGAATATTCCTGCTGCCAGGAGAATGAGCCGATTAATAAAAATGGGCGTTTGTTCAGCTCTAAGTTGCCTCAAAGATGCTGATGTGAAAATTCCCGACGCCATTATATGTGGCACAGGCCTGGGATGTATGGAAGATTCAGAAAAATTCCTGGCATCGTTGATTGAAAATAATGAGCAGACGCTTTCGCCAACGTCATTTATTTTTTCTACACACAATACTGTTGCCGGCCAGGTTGCACTGTTATTGCATTGCAACAATTACAACTTTACACATACGCATCGAGGTCTTTCATTTGAGAATTCCCTGCTCGATGCCATGTTATTTCTCAGCGATTATCCTCAATCAAATGTATTGGTTGGAGCAACTGATGAAGTAACAGCTACTAGTTTCAGAATTCTTGAGCGTTTGGGTGCTGTAAAAAAAGAAACAGGAAATGTTTCAATTATTGATTCTCCTACTGGTGGCACCATTGCAGGGGAAGGTTCAACATTCTTTGCATTGAAGAGTCAGGCCGATAGCCACAATCTTGCGAAAGTTTCTGCCGTGTCTACTTTTTCAAATCCATTAAATGAAAATGAAATTGCCGAAAGGATCAATGATTTCATCCGGATCCATAATATTTCTGCAGATGATTTTATCATGACAGGGGTAAATGGCGATGTAAATGGCGATAAAATATATCACCATATTATTGAATCCCACTTCAGTAAGAACAGCATTGGCTACTACAAACATCTCTGCGGAGAATACCACACTTCAACGGCATTCGCCTGCTGGATAAGTGCATTGGCGTTGAAGGCACAATTTATTCCTGGATACCTGGTGATGAATAAAACCGTTTCTCTCCAAACCAATCGCATATTAATTTTTAATCACTATAAAGGCAGGGAATTCTCTCTCATGCTACTTGAAAAATGTTGACCTTCAGGAATGCATTGATTGTATTTGTCCTCTTGATGCTGGGGCTTTTTGCCTATGAATTCGGGCATCAACTTTCAGCCTGGATTTATTTAATGCCAATTCTTTTACTGAGTATTTTCATTGGCTGGGGATGTTATTTTATTCAGTCTGGTTTTTTTCTCAAAACACTCTTTGTTGGACCAAAAAATTTAAATGAAATTGCCATCACTTTTGACGATGGTCCACATGAAAATACGCCTGCTGTTCTGGAGGTGCTGAATCGCTTCAAAATAAAGGCAACTTTTTTCTTCATCGGAAAAAATATTGAAGGAAGAGAAGGTATTGTAAAACTGGTTTCAGAATCCGGCCATCTAATCGGTAATCATTCATATTCACACAGCAATGTATTTGATTTTTTTTCGGTGAAGAAACTTGAAGATGATGTATCCAAAACTGATGAACTGATTTATAAAATAACCGGCAAAAGGAACAAGTTGTTTCGTCCTCCTTTTGGAGTGACTACACCAAATATTGCGACAATGGTAAATAGGAAAAATTATTCAGTGATTGGCTGGAGTATTCGTTCATACGATACAATGATTAAGAGCCATGATAAATTGCTGGAGAGGATTTTTACCAGAATGAAGAATGGTTCTGTAATTTTGCTCCACGAAAGTACTCCGGGTATAGAAATTGTCCTGGAGAAAGTCCTCGAAAAGGCGCAACAAATGAATTTCAAAGTTGTTAGTATTGAGGAGATGTTTAAAATCAAAGCTTATGAAACTGCATAGACATTACTTAATAAATTTGCTGATAGCATTTTTACCTGTTTGTGCTTTTGCGCAGGCTGCGATGAAGCCGATGATTGATACTCTTTCATTTAAAAAAGGTCTCGAGCAATTTTCAAAAACCACTAATTCCATCCAGGGTGAATTTATCCAGGAAAAAAAATTGAAAATGTTGAATGATAAAGTCACCAGTAAAGGATTCCTTTATTTCAAAAAGGAAAACAAGTTGCGTTGGGAATATTCCGAACCATTCAGTTACATCATAACATTAAACAATGGAAAGGTAATGCTGAAAGACGAAGGCAAGGTTACCAGTTATGATGCCAATGCAAATAAACTATTCCTGGAACTGAATGATATTCTGGTGACGTGCATCAATGGAAATATATTTCAGAGCAAAAAATTCTCATTTAAGTTTCTGGAGAATGAAAAGTACAATGCAGCGGAGTTAATTCCTGTGAATTCTGCCATGAGAAAGTTTATTGATAAAATTATTTTGTATTTTGATAAAACGGATTTTACCGTAACCAAGGTGGAGATGCTGGAACCTTCCGAAAACAGCACAACGATTCTCTTCAGGAATAAAAAGCTAAATACCGATATCCCTGAGAAATATTTCATTCTTAATTAAGCCTGGACACAGATGACAGAGATCAGGCGGATGAGACTAGGTATTTTCATTTTATTTCATCAATATCTACGCCAACTGCATTCGGTTTTCATTTTCTTTTTCCTTTCCCTCATCTTCCAGAGCTGTACCCCTAAAATGTTCCGGAATTTAAAATCAACTGATGGGATTTTTACCAAAGAGAAAATGGAACTGTTCCACCCGGGAATGAAGGAAAGCCTCGTTTATAAAACGGTAATCAAATACAAGGAGCGTGAATTCAGTTCTCTCACTTACTTCAATGAACTCAATGATTCTGTTTTTAAAATTGTTTTGCTGACTACTTTTGGTAACACACTTCTGGAAGCAGAGATTTCAAAAGAGAAATTTAAAGTGAATAATGTCATTTCATATTTAGACAGGAAGCTAATTCTGAATCTTTTTGAAAAGGATTGGCGATTGATATTTGCAGGAAATTTCTCAGCTGAAACTCCATTTCTGTATTCAGATAAACCGGGGGCAACTATTTTTGGCTTCGGTAAGAATAGAAAACACCAGCTATATCATTTCAGTTCTGATAAAAATGCTGTGACAGGGATAGAGTCCTATAACGGAACTTCCAAAAAAGTAATAGTTGAAGTTGAAAAAGTCCAGGATTCCCAGCCGGCAAATTTTTCAATTGAACATCCATCGCTCCATCTTAAATTAAATTTTACACTCCTTAAGAAAGTCAGCAATGAAACTATTGAATGATTTTTTCAAGATCTTATCAATTGAGAAGTCAGTAAGCAAAATTTCTGTTGCTGTCGAATTAAATCCTGCACATGAAATTTTCAAAGGTCATTTCCCCGGTAACCCTGTAGTGCCCGGTGTTTGCATGGTGCAGATGTTGAAGGAAATACTTTCTCACATTTATAAAAAGGAATTCACGTTGCAGGAGGCATCACAGTTAAAGTTCCTCGCTATCTTAAATCCGACTGAGGTACAAGTTCTCAATGTTGAACTTTCTATTTTGAAAGAAGAAAATGAAACGTTTATTATCTCCGGTACATTTCAAAAAGCTGAATTGATTTTCCTGAAATACAAGGCGTCATTCACCTCAAAAACTCAGTGAGTATTTGCTGGAAGGAACAATCGAAGCATTTTCTCACTTCTAACTTCGCTTCCCTTTCTGAATTGTGTCTGCAAAGAAGGGACGACCGAAACAATCCCTGAATTTGAACTATGCCTAAAATTGAAATGCATAATTTAAGCAGTACTGGTTTTATTGATATTGTGCGAACGACTAATCCATCACGGACACAGTTCAAAATTTCGCTGTTCTAAAAACAAAGTGTGGATTCGTTTATAACATTTTCTAAAATCCTTCATTAGCTGTACTTTGCAACCGTTTATGTCCGGCAATTCCAACCACCTTTTCGAAAAACACAACTGTTGCATTCTCATTCCTACGTACAACAACGCAGGAACCCTTGCCGCTGTCGTTGAAAGTGTGCTTTCATTCACAAATCGGGTCATTGTTGTAAATGATGGCTCAACTGATACAACACGTAACATCCTTGAAAAATTTTCGCAACTGAATGTGGTTTCCATACAGGTAAACAAAGGAAAGGGTAATGCACTTCGTGCCGGGTTCAAAGAAGCCGTGAAGCTAGGCTATGACAAAGCAATCACCATCGATAGTGACGGACAGCATTTCGCTGACGATATTCCTGTCTTTTTTGAAAAGCTTGAACAACAACCGGATGCTTTAATAGTCGGCGCCAGGAATATGTCAGGAGATTCCATTCCCGGTAAAAGCAGTTTCGGACATAAAATTTCCAATTTCTGGTTTCACTTCGAAACGGGGATTAATTTGCCTGATACGCAATCGGGATTCCGGTTGTATCCTATCAGGGAATTGAGTAGTCTGAATTTTTTCACAACTAAATATGAATTTGAAATTGAAGTGCTCGTAAAAGCTTCATGGAGCGGAATTCCTGTCGTCTCAGTACCGATTAAAGTTTTTTATGCGCAGGGAAAGGAAAGGATCACTCATTTTCGCCCCTATACTGATTTTACCAGGGTTGGAATATTACATACCTGGCTAGTCATACTTACGGTGCTTTGGTATTTCCCACAACGGTTTTTTAACCGCATTAAAAAAAAAATTTCAGGAAAGTTTTTCGCGAAGCATTTACGGACCCCAATGAATCCGCTTCAGTAAAGGCATCTTCAGTAGGATTCGGTTTGTTCATGGGAATTATTCCTGTGTGGGGTTACCAGATGATCATCGCATTTGCACTCGCCCATGTCCTGAAACTCAATAAGGCAATCGTCATCATTGCTTCGAATATAAGTATTCCGCCAATGATTCCTTT
The DNA here is from genome assembly GCA_039930605.1 of Bacteroidota bacterium. Lineage (GTDB taxonomy): Bacteria > Bacteroidota > Bacteroidia > AKYH767-A > 2013-40CM-41-45 > JAPLDB01. Next base: position 3,603 of record JBDTTM010000118.1, on the reverse strand, counting down.
TATTCTTTATGGAAGCATGAAAACAGGATCAATTTTATTGGGTCAGCCACTCGCGCTTACATCCCACGACATTACAATTGAAACCGCCAAAAAGATCCTGGTGCAATACATCCCGGGAAGTATTGTGTTTGCATTATTGATTGGAATTTTAGGATGGCTTGTTACATTTGCCATTCTGAAATTCTCAAAGAAAAGCGTATAAAAACGTCAATTGGCAACCATCTTTCTCGCCCTCTATTCATTTTTTAGTAAGCACCTGAAGATTTTCTGGACAGGCGTGATAGTGCTTTGTCTTGCCGTTACATGGTTTGCCTCTAAGATTCAGTTTGAAGAGGACATTACCCGTTTTCTTCCGCTGGGAGAAAAAAATTCGATTGCCGTCAAAGAAGCGTTTGCCAATAACAAGCTGAAGGATAAACTGGTGGTGATGGTTTCCTCCTCACTTAATGGAAATGATGCCAATCCAGATAGCTATCGGGATGCAATGACGTCATTCGCAGATTCATTCGCAGCAGAAATAAAGTCAAAACTCGATACGCAATATGTCGATCATCTCCTATACCATATTGAAGAAAATTCTTTCCTCGATTTGTATGATGAATTGTACAACAATCTCCCGCTATATCTGAATGATGCCGATTATATCCATCTCGATTCTCTCACACAAGACAGCGCCATTGCTTCGGCTATCCGGAGAAATTACAAGTCGCTGCTGTCACCTTCTGGAGTTGTGATGGGACGATTTATTGAAAAGGATCCGCTGGGTTTTGGTCCTGTTGTGCTGAACAAATTAAAGCAGCTCCAACTGGACAATAATTATGAAATTGACAATGGATATATTTTTTCGAAGGACAAAAAAACATTGTTGATGTTCCTCGCTCCGGCTTTTGATGCAGGAGATACGAAGAAAAATGAAAAATTTATTTCGACTATTAAAGACGTGATTGCCTCCGTTTCCCTTCAATCGAAAAGTATTAACGCTACATTATTCGGCGGTGCGGTTGTTTCCCTTGCCAATGCGCAACAGATGAAAAAGGATTCCATATTGTCGTCTTCAATTGCATTGCTGCTCATCATCCTGATGCTATATTTTTTCTTCGGAAAAAAAATAATTCTGCTGCTGATTATTTTCCCTGTTGCTTTCGGTGCTGGATTTTCACTCGCCCTGCTTTACCTTCTTAAAGCCAAGGTGTCCATTATCGCTGTCGGCGCAGGTTCCGTGGTGCTTGGATTGGCTATCAATTACTCGCTCCACTTTTTTGTGCACCTCAAGCATGTGCGCGATGCCAGGAAAACTATCCGTGACCTGGCTTCTCCAATGACCGTAGGCAGCGTAACCACGATTGGTGCTTTCCTCGGTTTGCTTTTAATTAAATCTGAACTGCTCCATGATTTCGGAATGTTTGCTGCATTCAGTTTGGCCGGTGCAGCATTATTTTCACTGATCATATTACCGCATACTTTTTCTTTCTTTAAAATGGAAGAGTTTGAGTCGATTTCAAAATTTGAGAAGGTAATCGACAACATTGTCTCTTTCCGGTTTCGAAGGAAAATGCCATTGATTGCAGCAGTGATCATCATTACATGTATTCTCACATGGTTTGCTTTTGACGTAAAATTTGAGGACAACCTGATGAGCATGAATTACATGCCGGGTGATTTGGCGGTTGCAGAGAAGAAGCTCGATGATATCAACAATGCCCACCTCAAATCGGTTTTCTGTATTTCTTATGGTGCAACATTGAATGAAGCCGCTGAGGCAAATAACAAGGTGAACATTCAACTTGCTAAACTCAAAAGTGAAGGTGTAATTGCCGGCAAATCTTCTGTTTCCGATTTTTTAATTTCAGACTCTCTCCAACAGATCCGGCTGGCGCGGTGGAATATTTTCTGGACTTCAGAAAGGAAGGAGAAAGTGAAGGCAAGTATCCGCAGACATGCATCAACAGCAGGTTTTGCATCGTCCGCTTTTGATCCATTCTATACAATGATTGACAGGGATTTTAAAACTGTGGATATGCTTGGCTCTTCGGTATTTAAAAGTTCCATGCTTGCAGAATTTGTATCGGTGAAAAATAATATCGTTACGATTCTTACAGGAATTAAAGTTGCGGAGCCCAATCGTAGTAAATTGTTTACAGAGCTCGCTAGTTTGCAAAATGCCATTGTCTTCGACAAATTATTTGTATCCACACAACTGGTACAGTTTCTCCAGAGTGATTTTAATACGGTGCTCTATATTTCTTCAATCCTGGTATTCTTTTTTCTGCTGATTTCTTTCGGCAGGATCGAGCCTGCAGTATTTAGTTTCCTGCCAATGCTGATCAGTTGGCTGTGGATCCTCGGAATTATGGCATTGATCGGCATTAAATTCAATATTGTAAACATCATAATTTCTACTTTCATTTTCGGGCTTGGTGATGACTACAGTATTTTTAACTCAGAGGGAATGCTCAGGGAATATTCCCATGGACAGAAAATGGTCTCTTCATTCAAATCTGCAATACTACTCTCTGCATTGACTTCACTCATTGGAGTAGGGACATTGATTTTTGCACAACACCCTGCGCTCAGATCAATTTCTTTGATCACTATCATTGGCATGTTGTGTGTTGTATTTATTTCTCTTTACGTGCAGCCGATGTTGTATGAATTCCTGATCATGAACAGGAAAAGAAATGGAAAAGTCCCACTTACATTCATCACCATTTGTCAGTCAGTATTTGCCTTTTCTTATTTTTTGTTTGGCTGCATCATCCTCACAGTTATTGCACTTGTTATCTATCCTCTTATTCCGTTAAAGAAAAAAAGAAAGCAACGTGGTTTTCATAATCTCCTCAGTAGGTTCTGCAAGTCATTAATTTATATCATGGTGAACGTAAAAAAGCAGGTCATCAATGAAACAGGAGAAGATTTTTCCACGCCGGCAGTTGTGATTGCGAATCACCAGTCATTCCTCGATATCCTGCTCACCATTATGATCAGTAATAAAAATATATTGTTGGTGAATGAATGGGTTTGGAACTCGCCCTTCTTTGGACGCGTAGTAAAACTGGCAGGATTTTATCCCGTTACAAAAGGGTTTGAGGAAAGCGTACCCGCCCTTTCGGAAGCTGTCGCTAATGGATATAGCATTGTAATTTTTCCTGAAGGAACACGGTCTGAAACATCAGAAGTACATCGCTTTCACAAGGGCGCATTTTTTATTGCTGAGAAATTCAATCTCGATATCCTTCCGTTGTTAATTCATGGTACCAGTGATACCATGAATAAACGGGACACTTTTCTCCTTAAAAGTGGGCAGCTCACTTTGAAGTTTCTTCCTCGGATTAAAGCTGATGATGTTTCATTCGGTTCAGGATATTATGATCGCGCAAAAAGTATTTCAAAATATTTCAAAGCTGAATACACCAAACTCAGGGAAGAGTTGGAGACTCCCGAATATTTCAAAGACAAGTTAATAAAAAATTATATTTACAAAGGAGCTGTCCTTGAATGGTACATCCGTATCAAGTTAAAGCTGGAAAATAATTACAGGTTATTTCTCGAACGTGTTCCCCGCACCGGCAGCGTGGTTGATTTAGGCTGCGGCTATGGAAATGT
>JBDTTM010000117.1:0-10438 GCA_039930605.1 Bacteroidota bacterium | reverse complement strand
CTAATGTTCCTGAGCGAGCGGGAATAAAATGATATTACATAGGAATTGTTTGTTAAAAGCGGCTGTGACAGCAAAAAAGAAATACCTGTTGAGGTAGAATCTAAATTGTCTGTTTCCAGACTTCCATAAAAATGACCATCAACAGTATTATAAATAACATTCAAACTACATGAATCGGTTTGTAAATCTAAAGTTTCTAATTCTCCAATCCCATAAACACTATCTAAAAGTGAACAATACTGGAAATTAGAAATATTAATGCTATCACAATCCCTAAGATAATTGAGCTCAAAGCTGCCATTAAGAAACTGTTGAGAAAACGATAATTTAAAGGTGAAGACAAGTAAATAGATTACCTTTTTCATAATGGAGTGACGCCAATTTAATAACTCGCGTGCTCGAAATTTATTGGGACAAGGTAAAAATTATTTGTTTTCGGCTTTTGTTTTTCGGACTTTAGGGGTGGGCTGGCCCTTAGCTGTATTAACCAAATTCAATAAACTTCCCTGAATATATTCTCCCCATGCATTTGAACAATCTCCATAACATTCAATTTTTGGAACCAGTCCTTCATGGGTGAAACGGATTTGGGTTTTGTTGCCCTCTTCAATGATATCGAAAATGATTTTTGTACCGTTCCATTCCTGCTTATCCTTCAGGAAATTGAGTTTACTGTCTGTTACAAGCCAAACGACTTTTTTGCCGGGAATAACTTCCACCAATTTTTGTTTTGAATAGTGAACATCACCAAACTGAACTGAGAATTCATCATTCAGTTTTTGAGAACTTCCTTCCAGGTTTTCTGTCCACCATTGAGTAACATTGTTGATGCACTTAAATGCCTGGAGGGGTGATGCATCAATAGTGATAAGCGTTGTATAGTCTTTTGCTTTCATTGTAGCTGGATTATTTTTTTTTCATCAGGATTTTCTCATTTTCTGTCTGCGGCTTGCTTTTTCCATTCGGATTCCCTTTACCCGTAACAATCAGGTTGCGTAGACTTTTTTGAATATAAGTTGTCCATGCATCTCTGCAAATTGGGTAACATTCATAGGCAGGAATAAGGCCGATGTGAGTGAAACGGATCTGGGTTTTATCTCCTGCCTTTGAAATTTCAAAACTGATTTTTGTGTCGTTCCATTCTGTCTTATCCTTCGTGAATTTGAAATAATTATCCAATACATGCCAAACTACTTTTTCATTGGGAACGACTTCTGTTACTTTAATAGTGCAGTGATGAACGTCCTCAAAATGATAATAAAATACTTCATTGAGTTTATCTGTACTTCCTTCAATTTCTTCCGACCACCAGCCTCTTACATTGGTGATGGCTTTGAATGCTTCGGCCGGCGACTGATCTACCAGGATGACCGTTGTGAAATCTGCTGTTGACATGACTTTAGAGTTTAGATTATTATTATCATTTACCTGTGCATCGGCGAGGGTGGAAGCCACAGCCAGGATTAGTATTACGGAATTGGATTTTGCCTGGCTCACTTTACTTCCTGTTTTAAAATGTGATAAACTTTATTTAAGAAGAATAAATTGTCCGAGGTGGTACGACAGATGTGTTGTTCGTGTGAGGATGACATTCAATTTATTTCGGTGAGGTTCCCTGGCAAAATCTTCAGCTGATACAGAAGTGTGTTTTTGAAACCAGTCATCCGGTTGCATGCTGCTGAATTTTTGATTCATCACTTCGTTTATTTTATTCCAACATGTTCTCAATTCTTTTGCAGTAGGTATTTCAGCTACTGATTTGTCCGGCGATTTAAAGGTAGCATTTAATCCGGGAAATATTTTATCGCCAAGGTCGAGCAATGGAAACATGTCATCATGTACTGCCACCAGGTGACCCAACAGGTATATTCCCCTGTTCTTTCCCGGAGCAATTTCACGTTGAAGTTGTTCATCAGTAAAAGCATTGAGTGCTGTATCAAAATTTTTAAGCTGGGCAGACCATCTATCCATGATCATTTTTATTAGTAGTTGATTTGAATTCATTTTTCTTAGTTTAATTGTTTGGGATGTAAATGTATGGTCGAAATCGGGAATTGATGGGGTGTAAAATAGACATTCTAATGGGTTGATTTGGACAAACATTATTTTTAACTTTACGCAATAATTTCCAATGAAACATCTAACCATATTGGTCCCTGCAGGACGAGGTAATAACCTGAGCAGCATTGTTGGGTCTTATAAGATATTCACCAGGGCGAATGCTTACTTGAAGGGGAGAGGCAACAAAGAATTATTTACAATTCAGTTGGCAGGAACTTCAAAGAAGGTTGAATTTTTTGACGGCCTTTTTGAGGTGAAGCCACATACAACCATTTCGGCAATCGGGAAAACTGATCTCATTATTATTCCTTCCCTTAATCACAATTTTCAAAATGGGATCAAGGGCAACAAGTCAATCAGTGACTGGATTGTGGAGCAATATAAAGGTGGTGCTGAAATTGCGAGTATCTGTACGGGTGCATTTTTACTAGCATCTACCGGTTTATTGGACGGTAAAAGTTGTTCCACGCATTGGTCTGCCGCAGATCATTTCAGGAGTATATTTCCTACAGTGAATTTGAAAACGGATAAGCTTATTACAGATGAAAACGGAATTTATACAAATGGTGGAGCATATTCTTTCCTTAACCTTATTCTCTACCTGGTGGAAAAATATTTCGACAGGCAAACTGCTATTTATTGTTCGAAGGTTTTTGAAATTGAAATGGACAGGAACTGCCAGTCTCCTTTTAGCATTTTTACCGGTCAAAAAATGCATGGAGATGAAATGGTGAAAAAAGCCCAGGCAATCATTGAGAAGAAACTTGATGAAAAGATTTCGGTTGAAGAGTTGTCGAATAAGTTCTCTGTCGGAAGGCGTAACTTCGACAGGAGGTTTATCAAAGCTACGGGAAATACTCCTCTTGAATATTCTCAGCGCGTGAAAATTGAATCTGCTAAAAAGTCATTTGAGACCAGCCGCAAAACAATTAATGAAGTAATGTATGAAGTTGGATATTCAGATGTAAAAGCCTTTCGTGAGGTATTCAGAAAAGTGACTGGGATGTCGCCGGTGGAATATAAGGGAAGATATAATAAGGAAGCAGCCATTTAATTTGATGCTTAACTCGAGGAATAAATGGAAAGAAAGTTTGCAACAGATTCGCAGATTATTTTATTAGTTATTTACGGGTTGCTGAAATCCTAAAACACATAGGAACATAGGACATTTAGAAGTCACATACAACAGCCAAAGTCAGGTGACCAATGGACGTTGTGTGACTAAAAAATTTGTGAATCTGTTATTGCTCTTCTACCAAATCCCAAAGATTCCCATACAGGTCTGAAAAGACTGCAACCATTCCCCAGGTTTCTTTTACCGGCAGCCTGATGATTTTAATTCCATTATCAAGTAGATTTTGGTAATCCCTTTCAAAATTGTCTGTATGCAAAAATAGGAATACCCTTCCCCCGGTTTGGTTACCGACCCTGCTTTGTTGTTCTTCCGATGCTGCCTTGGCTAACAACAGTGCACTACCTGTTGAACCTTTTGGCGCAACCAAGACCCATCTTTTTGTTTCTGACAGAACGGTGTCTTCTATTAAATCGAATTGGAGTTTGTGGGTATAGAAAGCTATTGCTTTGTCGTAGTCATCTACAACCAATGCTATGTGTGCTATTTTTTGATTCATAAAATATCTAGATACATTCGTGTTAATTAGTGAAATTAGTGGCTGGCTTTCACGTGAGCAATTGCTCAAAGAATCCGCCAATTTTATTTTTCCTGTCTACAAAATGGATTTCTAGAATCCAGTGGCGTGTGTTTCCATTTGCATCCGGCAGGAACATATCGTTGTGGTTTTCGGGGTGTACGTACAAACCATAATTTTTTGCTTCCAGTCTTTCATGCGGAAAATGACCGATAAGATGCCCGCCTAACTGCCCCCCATATTCCCAGCCATATTGGAGAGCAAGCTGGTTAATATATTTCCAATATTCAGCGCCGGTAAGTTTCGTTTGTTTGTGAAACCATTCCTTCGCTTCATACCAGGCAACTTCAATATCCTTTTTCAGTTTGTGTTTGAGTGGATCTTTGCCAATCACATACGTCCTGCCGAAATCCGCTTCCCATTCTTCAAATACAGGTCCAAAGTCGAGAAATAAAATATCATCTTCCTGGAGAATAAGATCCGGTGGATTCTCATCATACGGTTGTAAGGTATTAATGCCGGCTCTTACAATTCTCTTGTGCCAGTATATTTCAATTCCGAAAAGTTCAAAGGCGAGATTGTAAACTTCTGTATTGATTTGAGTTTCTGATTTCCCGGCAACGATGATGTTGCGCTTTTCAATTTCATTAAACAGGTGAAGTGCATTTGCTTCAGCTTCCATTAATTTTGCTTTTGTCATGGTTTTAAATTTAAGATTTGACAGCAAAATTAGTTTTCACGTTTTCCATAGAAGTTGTCACAGGACAAGAAACATACTATTTAATATTTCGCCTGATTCTGCTCAATGAAGTAGGCGTAATTCCAATGAATGAAGCAAGGTATTTTTGTGGAATCGAAGCCATGTAAACCGGATTTTTCAACAAAGCCAGATAGCGTTCTTCCGCGGTATCTTTTTGGAGGGAGGTAAACCTGGAAATCAAATTCAGTATCACATCTTCCCAAAAGTGTTTCATAAGTTCCTGTGTCTTGGGAATTGTTTGATACAATTTAGTCAATTCAGATTTGGGCAAGTAGATTATTTCACTGTCTTCAATTGCCTGGATAAAATATTCTGAGGGATTTCCGCTGATGAAACTATACATTTCAATGGCTGATGATTCTTTAAATGCAAACCAGACAGAAACTTCAACATCATCTTTTAAATAATACATCCGCAGACAACCATTCTCAACGATTACTATGTCTTTGCATGTTTCTCCCTGTCTTAATAAATAGTCATTTTTTTTAAGCGACTTTTGTTTGAAGCCAATAGTAATTTCATTGATTTCTTTTTCTGAAAGAGCTACATATTTATTTAGGAAGTTTGCGATAACCTGTTTCATAAATCAACGGTCGAATTTTAAAATAATTCAACACGACCAAGGAACGAAATTGTTTTGATTGTGTTTTCAATATATTTAGAAGCTGGTGTAAATATTAGATTTTAGTAAAGTAGAATTGCCAATATGCCATAAAAAATATAGGTTTCTTAGTGTCATGATGCCTGCGCGGCAAAATTATTTACCGTACTAGTTTCAAGCTACCTGCTCATGATTCTTTTATTTGCGCATGTGCGTCACCTGTTGCTTCGTAATGTTCATAGAGATCACGGACATACATATTCTCAACGATGAATCTGCCGCCAAAAACAGGGAGTTTATAAAATGAATAAACCTGGTTATCAGCTAACGTCTTGCCGCTGGATTGAAGTTTGTCAACCAACATCGTCAATAGCATTTCTTCATAAGTATTATTGGGCAAATTTCCATCAGTAAAATTCCGGTAGTCTTCATCAATAATTTCAAGTTTGCCTTTCCCGGTATCTAAGAAAATTAACCTCTGCTGGTTGTCTTTGAAAATAACATCGCCCAATTTAGTTAATGCAATCATAGTTTTGTCTTCTCCGGTCAACCATTTCCATGATTTCAAAAGTCGTGGCAAATCAAGTTTGTGAATGGGAATTGTATATGCTTCGATGTTGTACATAATTATCCAGCTAATTAAATAACTTTTAAAGCCAATAGCGAGCGAACCAAGGTAAATACATTTCGAACATAGTTCAGTTGAATGCAAGTTAAAGCCATTACAAGTCCTTTCATTGGACGAACTCAATTCATTCTCCTTCGCCGAATACATCTATTTCGCAATGCTAGTTATCCTTCGCTAATGCTTCGGATAACAAAGTACAATTTATTCCTCATTTATTTGTTTGACGTTGTAAAGTATTTTAATACGATATTGCGATAAATGAATTGGGAAAACCAAAAGTATAAAATTTATATAGCAAATGGCTATGCTGTAAAAAAAATAGAATTCATCTTACATTAGGACTTCCGGGCATTGGTGTGTTTCCGGTATGCTAATCATGCGGGGAGATAAGTGCATTTATATTTTGATAATGGTGAAACTTATCTCTAAAGTTTAAATCAGCCGTAGCTTATTTTTTCAATGAAACTAGTTTGAATTCGATTTTTTGTTTGTTGTAAAATGTGTAGTTCATTTCAGTAAAACCAAACTCATCGTTGAAATAATAAATGACTGAATTGATTCCTAATTTGTCGTGTATTCCGATTGCAGTTATTTTCCAGCAATTTAATTTACCAAATTCATAATCCCTTGTTTCATCCGCACTAATTGTGTAGGTGCTTTCGACAGTTCCTTCAAATGTTCCCATTGCAGGATAAATAAACAGGGTGTCTTTCCAGGATGTATCTTGTCTTATCGGAAAAATGATTTGTGGAAAAGGTGCTATCTCTGTAAGCCGATATTGATTTTGCCTGATAGGATGCATCCATATTTTATTTGAATTTTGTAGCACACCTTCATGGTAATTGCTCATCCAGTTATTGTGTATACCATTTATTGGGATATCAGGCAATTTTCTCCAGTCGGCAGAAAGGGAATCAAGTGTAAAATCCATTAAGGTTTGCCTGCTATCCGCTTCCCATTCCTGTCCGGTCGGATGTAAAGTAATTTTTTCAGTTGTTATATTTTGACCGGCACTGTCAATGTATAAGCCAATATATTTATACTCTCTTTCGCTGCTCCAGTAATCTGGATACTGAGTATATTTATTATCAGCCTGCCCGAATGCTGTATTGTTTAATGCGATTAAAAAAGTTAGAAAAAAAAATATTTTCATGTTGTCCTGTTTTCGAAACCGAACTCACGGCAAATTTACCTGATACCTCGTTCCTCTGCTGCAGGGTTATTCATTTATTCATAGGATTTATTAAACGTAAGAGATTTTTGAAAAGTACCGGTATTTACATTCATAAAATAAATTCCTGAACTGTATTTTGATATATCGATCGTTAACATTTCTTTATTTGATTCAATTGAATAAATGAGTTGTCCATAAGAATTATAAATTACAATTGAAAATAATTTGGATATGCCATCCACATGTAAGAATGAATTGCAAGGGTTTGGATAAATTTTAATTGTCGTAGTGAAATTATTTTCCTCAATTCCTGTAGCCAGATTCATTTTTGCTGTAAACACATCGTAATTGCCACTACCGCTTATCAATAAAGGGTTTGAGGCAAAGGAAAGCGTATCCAAAAAATTTCCTGTAATAAATATTTCCTCGGATTTTATTTTCGCTCCTCCTAAATTAATATCCGCCAAACTTCCAAGTTGCGCTCCCCACAGGGGATTGCCAGCGGAATTTATTTGAAATAGAAAAATATCTCTAAATCCGGTATTATTAAATGTACTTGGCCCGAAGTTAAGTGTACCGGAAAAATAGCCGGATACTAAACATTCATTCGAGTCATTTACACTAATGTTTCTGCCCTCACCTAACCCGTGGGGATTTGATGCCCATAAATAATTTCCATTGGAATCACATTTGGCTATAAATATTTCATTACCGGTTCCAAAAGTTCCTGCAATACTTATTGCATCAAAGTTAATGGTGCCATGAAAAAAGCCCGTTAGATAACTTTCGCCGATACTATTTATGTCAATGGCTAATCCTCCACAATAGCCAGATGCTGCACCTGCTTTTTGTAACCAAATATTTTGCCCTGAAGAATTGAATTTCCCAATATATATATTGGATTCTATATTGCCGGCATTAAGTACGATTGAAGAATCAAAACTTAAAGAATTAAAAAACTGACCTATAATATAACTGGTGCCGTTACTATCTGTAACAATTCCTTCTCCATAATCTGTTGTTGTATATGTTGGTGGTAGTTTAAGCCATAAATTATTTCCAAGATTATCATATTTTGAAATGAAAACTTTAGAAGATGATAAATTAAAAGGTGTTATGTGAAATTCACCTGTGATAAAGATATTCCCATTGTTATCTGAACTGATGTCCGAACCGTAGTCATATCCTGCCCCTCCGGCAGTTTGTGCCCAAAGGATTGTTCCGGAATTGTCATATTTGGCGACATATACATCATAATCTGCAGAGGATGTGAGAATGATGGTGCCCACATCGCCAAATGTTGCAACTCCTTTATATTGCCCAACTATATTTATTGTTCCTGAATTATCAAGATTTATTCCGGTGACTTTAATATTGGAATCAGTTGCAGCAATTCTGGCCCATTGCAAATTACCTGATGCATCATATTTGGCAAGGTAAACAGCCCAAATGTTTGGAGCGTTTAATATTGTTGTTCCAAGCGAAATGGAATCAAAAAATTTTCCGGTTATAAAGCTATTGCCGTTGTTGTCAACGTCAATAGCATTGGAAAAATCATCGTGACTTCCTGTTGCTTGTTCAGCCCATTGCCATGTTTGGGCATTTATTTTTGCCCCGAAGAAAGCAAGTATAATAGTTATGTAAATTGTTTTCATTTTTTTAATTGCTGATTTTATTTGTGTTATAATTATTTAGTACTACTCATGATGAAGGCCACAATCTGTTGTTCTACCTCCTTTTAAAAGCCATTGAGTTACAATTTCAATATCAGCATTTGAAAGAGCCCCGGACGGTGGCATTCGTTTGTTTGTTATTGTAAAAGGCCCTGTTAGAGCTGCTTTTATAGAAGCACCTTTAAAAACAATATCACTATCTGATTCTAAAATTACCGGCAAGCCCTGCAGATAGCCAAGTGATGGGGCATGACAGCTTATCGTACAATTGTGCTGAATAATAGATTTTACCAGCGGGAAATATTTTTCTGGTGTCTTAGCAGGTTCAGGTAGTTTCTCCTTTCGGCAAGCGAATATTCCTGTAATTATAATGGCGCAAATTATCAAGTAGAAATTATTTTTCATTCAGTGTGTTTATAAAGGCCCTCTCTCGCGCTTTGACTTTCAGGATATGAACCATCAGGTTGTCTTAAGATTGATTGTGAAGTTGTTGAGCAATTACAATTAATGAAGGCAGGATTACCTTATTCATGTTTTAAAATATTTATTCAGTAAACCTATGAGATTAAACTTCTTACTCCTGTTAAGGGGTAGTTATTTTGTTTTATTCTTTGTTAACAGAATTGATCAAACTTTATTTCTTCATGAGGTCTTTCGCAAATTCTAATTCGGGGTCATCGTTTCTTATCCTCTCCTGAATTGTTGGTACAACTATGTAGTCAGGTATTAATCCCCTGTCTTTGTATTTATAATCTTTTACAGCCATCAGATATTTCATCAAAGGAATTTCAATTCTGATTTTTGTATTTGGCAAAGTCATATCAGGAGTTGGTCCCGAGTTATTGCCGTAATAACCTCCTCCGGTTTCTTCACCAATGAAAATAGATTTGGTGTATGAGTGAAGCATGGACAGACATTCACAGGTAGTTGAGAAACATGCACCATTAATGAGCACATAAATGTTGCCCGGGAATGTTGGCAATGCCGGTTTTTGTTTTCCGAAATTGGGATGTTGCACATCATCAAAAGTCCCTTGCTCATTTGCTTTTAACATTCCTTTCGGAGCTTTCATTCCTGGCCTGCTTGTATATTTAAAAAAATCATAACCCTGTTTATTCATTGTTAAAGATTTGTAGTAATCGAACTCTTGATTAACAAAATAGGAAAACAATATTTTTCCGTATTCGTCAGTTCCTCCACCATTGTACCGCAAGTCAAGAATTAAATTTAGAATGTGATCAGTTTCAATTTCCTTGAAAACAGTTTGAAGAAACTTAGTGTAATTGATTTTGCTTTTTTCAAGATATTCTTTATCGAAAGAAGTGATTCTTAAGTAAGCACCTTTTTTATCCTCATTCAATTTGAATTCAACGGGTGGTTCAAAATAATACAATGCATATCGCTTTTCGCGAATGGTTATCAGGTCGTCAAATACCAAGCCGGCCAACGTGGATTTTTTAATTGTTGAATCATTCATAGAAAAGTATTCCACCTGGTATGATTCAGCATAGCCGTATAAATAATAGAAATATCTTGTAAAATTGCGTGGTGGGGTGATTAATCGGTATTTGTGTGTCATGTTATTTCCATCTGAAGGAAATATCGCAAACAAGTCCTTTAAGATATCAGCAGTATCGTGACCATTGATGGATACGATCTCCGCCCCAAGAAAATCAGAATCGTTAAGATCAGAGAAATTCCTTAACACAAACAATTTATCATCCTGCCAAAAAGGTTGAAAAGGAATTGCGGTTTTGCCTTCATCTAATTTGTCCTGGTCAGGTTTGGGTGCAACAACTTTCGTATGCCCGCATCCAATTTGATTTACAACTTTACTTAATAATATTTTAAATTCCCTTTCGCTCATCGGTCCGGAAATGGAAGTTTCCGCA
>JBDTTM010000116.1:0-10456 GCA_039930605.1 Bacteroidota bacterium | reverse complement strand
AGTTTTGATTGGCAGAGACCATATATTCCGTCAAAACAAAAACCGATAACGTTGCCGGCTGTTGGCCCAATTGTCCGCCTTAGCGGGCAACGGAGCGTTATACAGAAATAGCTGTAAAAAAAATCTAACGAAAATCTAAGCCCCGTTAAAATTTTATGCGAACTGGCTCCTCATTAAAAGAAGGGATTTTTTTTAGCAGCGGTTTTTTCAGACTCAGAATGAGTTGAAAAAAATTTCCTTATAACGCTATATTCTTGGGTTACTTTCTTCTAAAGAAAGTGACAAAAAAAGTCTCTTTAACACATTTTAAAACAGTGATTTTTTCAATCCCGAAACGAGTTGAGAATAATTTCTATGCAACGCTAGATTTCCGGCAGGCAGGTTTAGTTACTTTCTTCTAAAGAAATGCGAAGCATTCACAAATACGATAACTGAAGAAAAAGAAGAATGAATAAAGTGACAAAAAATTTTTACTTCACTTCATTCAACTCCTGCCACTTCACATTATTCATATTGTCATCCAGATTGGGATTATAATCCCCTCGATTAGAACCAATGTATTCTCCATTACTGTTCATCCAATACTGGTTGCTGCCGGCGGAAACCTTATAACGCTGCCCGTTAGAAGGGTCAACAGCATTGGTGCGTTCGTAGATACCATCAATTGTTCGTTCCTGTTGTTTGTCACTGGCGGCATTGCGTTCGTTCCATCCACTCATGATTGCATCATTGATTGCATTTGTTCTGTTCACGTGTTCGCGTTGATTCGCCTCAAAGGCAGCCTGGTTTTGCGCCATCCGTTGATTGAAAGCTGCCCAGCTCTGCCCCGCCTTTTCTGCTTCCCTCCTGTTGTATACCATAATTGGCCCCAACGGATAGTGCGTATTTGACAGGCCGAAAAGCAATTGCTTTTGCGCCATCGGAAAATATGATTTTTCTGCTTCGAGTCCGGTACACCAGTAACTCCACATTTGTAATTCGGCAGTGGTGCTCATACTGAAATGTATGATGAGGAAATAAGGATCCCCATCTGCGGTTTTCCAATCAGTTCCTATTGCTTCTAATTCCATTTGAGAAGGAACTGCTTTATACAACTGATCGTTATACCATTTGTCAATTTTAGTTACTTCTTCTAATTCATAATAACGAACGAATTGTAATCCCTGCCCGGTACATTGCGGCACAATGTCCTGCTGTATCACTTGCTCAATTCCCGGCATGGCACGAAGTTGTTGCCCGCTCCGGTAATAAACCTGCTGCATACGCGGATCATTGGTGTACATAAAATTTCGTCCCTGGTAATCTGTGATCTTGAGGCCATGTGGACCGGTAAACGTGGGTTGACCTTTGCTTTTTCCGTTGTTCTGTTGCCAGTCAGCGGGGAAAGGCATTTCTGAGGTCACATCTCCATTTCCATCCCTGAACTGGTGCATCACCAGTCTTTGCCAGTTGCCCGTACTTTGTTTTTGTGGAGCTGATTGGGCGTTCTGTACCATTGCGCTTTCTAAATTTATACTATCGTTTGCAGGGATAGTGACGCTGCTTGTGCTTTTACTATTACAGGCGAGAAGCGACAATGCAATTACTGCAAGGAGTCGGAGAGGCTTTTTAATCATCAGCTTTTGATTTGGACTTCAAATCTATCATAAACAAACTTATGCCCAACAATTATGGCATCACCAATAATGGTGATTTTTATTTAATGGTTATTGAATATAATATACCTCTGTTAGTGCCTCATAATGAAATTAATTACTCAAATATTAAATATAATTCTCGCCTCCAGGTCATCAAGGCCCGGATAACATAGAAATTCTTTGTGACTTTATGTCTTCGTGGCAATTCTTCATTTAAAAGAAATATTCTGTCTAAATTGCAAGACATCCTCTTTTAATGATTCACAAAAAAATCCTGCTTTTTACTTTGCTTGGCTTTTGTTGCCTTGCCTCTTTCGCGCAGGAAAAAACAATCATGTTAAAACACCTGACATCAGATGATGGACTATCTGACAACCGGGTGACCAGTGTGTTGCGGGACAAGTCAGGTTTTATATGGATCGGTACCAAGGATGGGCTTAACCGATTTGACGGGAGAGAGTTTTATGCCTTCAAACACATAGACAATGATTCAAGCTCACTGTGTGGGAATAAAATCACATGCATAACTTATGATGCCGATTCACTTTTATGGATTGGCACCTCATCGTCCGGACTTTGCGCTTATAATTTCCGTACAGGAAAATTCAAAAGCTATAATAAAGGAAATGCAGATTTGAATTCAAATGGTGTGAATGCAATTGCATTTGATGAAAAAGAAAATAAGTTGTGGATTGCCTTCACAAATGCAGGCCTCCAAACATTCAATTTAAAAACATCCCGGATAGAAAATACTCCGAATGAGTTCTCACTCAAAGCAATTAATGATATCGCGTTGAAGGGCAATGAAATTTTTGTTGGAGCAATTGGCACATCGCTTCTCAAATTCAAATCACAGACCGTTGAGAATTACGCAGGTGGCAGGCTTCCAACAGTCAATAAAATACATATTGATACTGATAATAATATTTGGTGTGGTGTATGGAATAATGCTTTGTACCAGTTTGACTACAATGCAAATTATATTGCACATTACATTTTTGATGGTAAAAAAGAACTGGATTTTTCGAATGATGAGATCCTGGATATTGCTGAGGATCGAAATAACATCCTTTGGTGTGCGGGTAAATATTCAGGTATTCACTTCTTTGATACAGGCAAAAAAATGTTTCTTAATGGCTATCAGTTATCAGAAAAAATAACCTCACGCATCAACTGCATTTATAAAGATGATAATGACAGGATGTGGATCGGCAGTGAAAACGGATTGTATTTATATTCTCCATTGCAAAATCAATTTGATGCTATCAGAATGCCGGTGCCTGAAGGAATTGCTACCTGTAAAGTTTACGGAAGAATAATTACAAAGGGAGGCAAAGAATTTGTCGTTTCTGCCTGCGGACTCTTTTACAAAAACAAAACAGATTTCAATTATTCATACAAAGAGGTCATTTACCAAAATGAGAAGCAGCAACTGATAAGCATATTTAAAAATGACAAAGACGAAGTATTTATCGGCACTCAGAAAACCATATTCAAGGTGGATACAAACTCACTCGTGTTCGGCCTCATCCAAAGCAATAAGGTTAATCGCGCCAATATTTTTTATTCCGTCAATGGCTCAAGGGTAAATGATATCGCACAAATTATCCACAATGGCGATACCCTTCTCGCTGCTTCTTACTATGGATATCATCTCAGTTTAATACAGGAAAACCGCCAGAATATTTTTAAGCTCGCACCGATCCAATACAGGAAGGAAGATTTCTATGAGAATCTTACACGGAAAATTTTCATGGATTCAAAAAATAATTTCTGGGTCTGTGGCGCTTCCAAAGGAATATCACAGTTTAATATTTCAGACTCTGTTAAGTTCAGTGATTTTAATTTCAGCGATACTACTGTTAATATCGTTCGTTACCGGATTAATACCTGGGCAAATAAAAAATCAGGACCGATCGTTGCGGTAAACGATGTGTTTGACATTGCAGAGAATATGGATGGCTCCTACTGGCTCAGCACCCAGGGCAATGGCTTGCTTAAATTTTTTCCCGGAAACGATACATTGCCTTTTGTATCTTATGCAGGCGAATACAAATCCCTGCATGGCATTGCTAAATCTGACGAAGAGAACCTCTGGATGATTTCATCAAACGGATTGCTTCATTACAACATCAAGGAAAACCGTTACAAACTTTACAACAAGAAAAACGGAATTACGGAAACAATTGGCGGCTATTTTTTTAAAGTTCCACTTCCGGAATTAAATGTTGGCTTTGACGGCGGATTTTTTTCATTCAATCCGGCATCACTCCTGAAAGATACTGAGAAGCCTCAGCCAATGATTACACACCTGTGGGTGATGGATGCTACATGCGATTCACTTTTGAATTCACCGATTCAACTAACCCACGATAAAAACTTTCTGAAATTTTATGTTTCATCAAATTGTTTTTCAAGCAATGACCAGGTAACCTATTTCTATTACCTGGAAGGCATTGATCACGGCTGGCGAAGCAATCAAAACAATCCATTGATTACATATACAAACCTGCCTCATGGAAATTTCAAGCTGCAGGTGAAAGCCGTTAACGGGGATGGACTGGAAAGTGATATCATGATGTTGCCCATTTCCATAATTCCTCCATACTATAAAACGTATTGGTTTTATACAGCCTTGCTATTGCTGATCGTTGGCGCGATTTACCTGCTTTACAGAAACCGCATCAGCCAGATTTTAAAATTACAGGAAGTACGGAATAAAATTGCGCGCGACTTGCATGATGACATCGGATCTACATTGGGAAGTATTAATCTGTACAGCCAGATTGCAAGCTCCAAAATCAAACAGGATAAAATGGTTGAAGTAAAACCCATCCTTGAAAAAATAGAAAAGTCATCAAAAGAAATTATAGAAAAAACCGGTGATGCCGTCTGGGCTGTAAAAGCTTCCAACGACACATTAGAAAGTTTGATTCTAAGAATGGAAGGATATGCTGCGTCCTTGCTGGGAACTGCAGGGATTCAATTCAACATTAAATATGATGAAAACCTGCTCCATACAAAGCTGGAAATGGATGAGCGAAAAAATGTTTTTCTCATTTACAAAGAAGCTATTCATAACATTGTAAAATATGCAAATGCCACAGAAGTTACAATATCAATCCGAAAGAATGGCGAACAGCTCATTATAAACATTGCTGACAATGGAGTCGGCTTTAACTCAAAAGAAATAAATCCCTACAACGGCAATGGATTGAGAAATATGAAGTCCCGTGTTGAGGACATCAAAGGCAGTCTCCAGGTTACATCTGCCGAAGGAAAAGGAACGGCAATCGAGATTGTAATATAAGTCTCGCAAAGGATGCAAAGCCGGGAAGAACGTCAATAAAAGCGCCAACAACTTTGCGCTCATTGCGGCTTTGCGAGATTATTTAACTGCCGATTCACAAAAATGAAAATCAACCTGGCCACTAGTGAGAAACCCATCTCTAAC
Organism: Bacteroidota bacterium; assembly: GCA_039930605.1. Lineage (GTDB taxonomy): Bacteria > Bacteroidota > Bacteroidia > AKYH767-A > 2013-40CM-41-45 > JAPLDB01. Next base: position 5,365 of record JBDTTM010000116.1, on the reverse strand, counting down.
CAGAATTGGTTATTGCGAATACATTTAATTAAGTACAAATTTGCAAAATGAACTTACAGGAAAAGAAAACACTGCGGATTATCATGTTTGACGACAACATCAATGTGCGTGAGTCCATCGCACTGCTTTTGTCAACCACAGAAAACATGCAGCTCGCAGCTTCTTTTGATTCATGCAAAAACCTGATTTCAGACATTGATGCCACCAATCCCGATGTGGTAATCATGGATATCGACATGCCGAATATTACAGGCATTGAAGCAGTCAAAATACTTCGCGCAAAATTTCCACAACTTCCTGTATTGATGCTTACCGGCTTCGAAGACGATGAAAAAGTTTTTGATTCATTGTGTGCCGGTGCCAATGGATACGTATTAAAAAATGCCGGCATGGAATCATTGATTCAATACATCGATGAAGTACACAGTGGCGGGGCGCCGATGACACCGGTAATTGCCAGGAAAGTACTTACCCAATTTACAAAGCTGCAACCTTCACGGATGCTGAATCAAGCGTACAACCTGAGCAGCCGTGAAAAAGATGTGCTGCAATTATTGGTGAAAGGAAGATCTTATAAAATGATTGCATCCGATTTGAATATCAGTTACGAAACGGTTCATTCACACATCAGGAAAATTTACCAGAAGCTCCAGGTTAATTCAGTCGGAGAGGCTGTATCGAAGACTATTTCAGGAAATATTCTGAAAGTGCTTTTCTTTTAATTTTTCAATTCTCCTACTCCTCTACTGGCCCTGGTTTTCTGTATGAATGCAGAAACCCCTTCAATTATTGATCTGGTGATCAGCGAATTCACCATTATTGGTTATTGACGTGAACCCTAAAACCCACGTCATTTGTGCTGTTCAACTGAATAACGGTTCCCACACGAATCACATGAAAACAATTCGAAACGGTATTTTAATCAGGACACTATTTTTTTTAATCGTGCTCAATCCCGGTTTTTTAAATGCCCAAATTTTTCAGTGGGCAAAGCGCATGGGGGATACCAATTCACAGTGGGGTACATGTATTACAGCAGATGGTGCCGGAAATGTATATTCATCTGGAAGAGCGTCCGGTATATTTGATTTAAACCCTGATGCAGGCGTTTTCAATTCCTATGCCCCTGTGTATGTTTCTAAACTAACTTCAGCAGGTAATTTTGTATGGGCAAAATGTTTTGGGGCAGGAGCTACACAAATTGCAGCCTGGTCAATGACAACTGACCTGGCAGGAAATCTATATTTAGCGGGCTCTTTTCGAGGAACACCTGATTTTGATCCAGGTCCCGGAACTTATACTTTTTCAGCCAGCAGCATAGATAACGAGGGCTTTCTTTTAAAACTCAGCAGCGCAGGCAACTTTATGTGGGCAGTGCATTATGAACCAGCATGGGCTAATGCGAATTCAGTAGTTACAGATGCATCAAACAATGTGTACGTTACGGGTAGTTTTCAAAGCACTGCGGACTTTAATCCCGGAGCGGCAGTATTTAATCTTACTTCGGCAGGAGGCAGTGATATATTTATCCATAAACTTTCTGCTGCGGGCAATTTAATCTGGGCAAAAAGAATTGGAGGCGCAATGAGTGATGTTGGTTTTTCCGTTGCTATTGATGCAACAGGCAACCTCTTACTTACCGGCAGTTTTGGTGGAACTGTAGATTTTGATCCCGGAGTCGGAGTTTTTAATCTGACAGCAGCATCGGCATCTACTGATGTTTGTATAGTAAAGCTTGATGCGGCAGGCAACTTTGCATGGGCAAGGAGGATAGGAGGCGCAACATCCAGTTTTTGTTATGGCAAGGATGTTAACTGTGATGCAAGCGGTAATGTTTATGTTGCCGGAATGTTTGACGGAACAGCCGATTTTGATCCCGGAGCGGCAACCTATAACCTCACAACAGCAGGCATGAATGATTTTTTTGTTTGCAAACTTACTTCCACAGGTAATTTTACATGGGCAAAACGAATGGGTGGCATAAATAATGACATGGTTAATGCAATGGATATTGACAGTTATGGAAATGTTTATACTGGCGGTTATTTTTCAGGCACTGTAGATTTTGACCCCGGTGCAGCAGCGGTTAGCCGGACTTCTGCAGGTGGCAGTCAGGATATGTTTATTCACAAAATGAATTCTTCCGGCAACTATAGCTGGGTATGGACTATGGGCAGCACAGGAAATGATTACATAGCCGATATTGCACTGGATGGTTCAAATAACCTATACTCCACAGGAGCTTTTGAAAACACGGTGGATTTTAATTTTGGAAGCGGAACTTATAATCTTACTTCGGCAGGAAGCAGTGATATTTTTATCCATAAAATAGGCAACACGTCACCATTACCTATAGAATTGTTAAGTTTTTCAGCTTCTCAAAATAACACTGCAGTAGATATAACCTGGCAAACCGCCACCGAAACCAACAACGATTACTTCACCATAGAAAAAAGTAAAGATGGAATCGATTTCGAAAATGCAGGAACAATAAACGGTGCCGGCAATTCAACGCAAACACTCAACTACAATTTTGAAGATCGTCATCCATATACAGGTTTCTCTTGTTATAGATTAAAACAAACCGACTACGATGGTCAGTTTTCCTACTCTGATGTCGTTTCAGTGAAGTTTCAGGAAAAAGATCTGTTCTACTTATATCCAAATCCTGCAAAGGATCAAGTCAGCATTCTTTGGCCGGATAAAAATCAAGTAAGCAGGCAGGTTATGATCTATGACATGATGGGTAGGTTGGTTTATACATTTAATGAAGTTGGTATCGAAAAAGAAACCACAACAATTGATATGCGCAATTTTCCGAAAGGTATTTATACGATTCAACTTACAAGCGAAAATATTGTTGAACAAAAAAAACTGGTGGTTCAATAAGGTAACAACAACTGATTTGCTTTTGCAGCGCACTGTCACTGCTTTTAATTAACGGCTTTCCCGCTTTCCGCTACAAGCTCCGCCAAAAAGCGGAGGCTTTCGCTTCAATCGGGGCTGGGTTGCAACGGCTTTATTTTATTGCAAGTAATTTAGCAGCCAAAATATTTCAGGAAGTGATAAATATCCTTGTCCGCTCCCAATGCCTATAAATCCGTTGGCGAATAAATCAAGCAATCTACTAAACTCGCTTTCTCATACCGCTTGCGCTAAAGCTATAGGCACATCGTTAATCCGCTATCCGCACACGCTGAAACTTTTGCGGAAGGGGCAACTTCAGCGTGCCGTGGCGCAGTTTCGGTGAAACCAGAATTCGGCATATCAGGAAGAAATGGAAACAAAAAACACTTATATTTATTCATCCATTATCTCGAGCACTATTGTATTTTGTGCCTTTACGTCTTAATGGCAATTATCCCATTTTTATAAATCTAACGATCTTATTACTATAAAATGAAAAAGCTTTTACTTCCTGTAATTTTTCTGCTGTACAACCTAACCATCCATGCGCAAAATTGCACCAACACATCTGTTGGCTTTCCTCCCATTGCCGATTTGGCAACTGGCTATTGGCGGGGCTTTCAGGGGGGATTATATCCCAATGGCTCCAATTTCCGGCCCACAGCCCATAACCTTGCAGGCCTCAACATTGCCCAAAACATTTTACCATTAGATACCGCCGGAAATGTCGACCTCGTAAATGGAAAAATAGTATGGCTTTCCGTGGGCATGTCAAACACCACGATGGAAACACAGGTCCTTATTCCGATGGTTGATACATTTTCCCAAAAAAATCCTAAGCTTGTTTTAGTAGATGGCTCACAGGGCGGGCAGGACATCGTAATCATTGACAATCCAAATGCAGCATTCTGGAATGTAATCAATAACCGCCTCGCTTCATTCGGATTAACGTATAAGCAAGTGCAGGTAATCTGGTTTAAGCAAGCTCAAAAAATTCCTTCTGATACATCTTTCGCCACCTATCCCGATTCATTAAAAATTAAATTTAAAACTGCCCTGCAGATTGAAAAAAATAAATTCCCGAACACAAAGCTCGCCTATTTATCAAACAGAATTTATGGAGGATATGCAACCACACAGGAAAATCCTGAACCCTATGCATACTATTCTGGCTGGAGTGTAAAACGGCTTATTGAAGACCAGGTGAACGGCGACACTTCACTTGCTTACACAGGCAACAACCCCCGTGTTCCCTGGCTTGCATGGGGCGCCGATTTATGGGCTGATGGCACCACACCCCGTTCTGACGGACTCACATGGATCTGTCCCGATGATTTTAACAATGATGGCACACACCCTTCCAATCCTGTAGGAAGGCAAAAAGTCGCAAACCTTTTATTTAATTTTTTTACCACAGACTCTACTACTGTTCCCTGGTTTTTAAATCAAACGACCACAGCAATAAGTAACATTCAAAAACAGAATCAAATAACCATATTTCCAAACCCATCAAATCACAATATAAAAATTTCATCCGGTGAAACCCTCGATCATATTTCAATCTGCAATTTACAGGGAGAAAACATCTTAAATCTTACTTCTGATAAAAAAGAAACATCCATTGATGTAAGCCGTTTGCCAAAAGGAATTTATTTCATCAAAGTCATCGCAGCCGGGAATTCTACAACACAAAAATTAATCATTCAATAGATATTATAGAGGACTACTTTTCTTCACAATTATATTCCGGCTCCACATTCCAATCAAAAGCGAAGTTGCCAAAGAAAAAAACTGATTACCAACCCCGGAAAAATAATTTAGCAAATGAATACTAAATCTTTCTTAAAAGACACCGGCAAAATCTCCAAAGCTTCTACCATCATCATTTTTCTGGCGTTAATCCGTTGCATCAGCGAACCGTTCAGGTTGCAATATTATACTTCAACTGCATTGACACTTGAAGAGATGAAGCCATTCCTCATTGGTGCTTTGGTCACGTCAATAGCACTATTCTGCATGACAATCCTTTCCTTCTATAGAAAGGAAAAAATTATTATTTCGATTGGCGTGCTTACTATTGTGATTCTACTTATGGTTAAGAGTATTTACCTCATTCCATAGCAGATCGTAAATACATGTTGAAGACTAATCCTGCCTAGAATATCTGTTAATGTAAAATGATACTGCACAAGGGCGGGGGATTTAAACAAAGAAGGGGGATTTCGTTATGAAACAGGAGAATCTATTACAAAATGGAAACAACGAAAAACGACAGAAGGTTTAAAAAGATTAGGGGTGTCAGTTATGATGACTAGAGCATTTACCACCTTACAGATTACGCAGCTTTCTTTCCAGTGTTTGTTGTTAATAATAATAGTAAGAATACAGCTTACTTCTTTAATGCCTCGCGCACTTTAGGCGCAACCTTTGTTCCGAAAATTTCTATTGACTTCATCAG
>JBDTTM010000115.1:0-10489 GCA_039930605.1 Bacteroidota bacterium | reverse complement strand
CCTAACCCCTCTCGCCACCGTACATGCTAAGGTGTAGAGGGGGATAGATTCAGTAATCAATTGAGAATTTCAGATTTGAATTTCAAGCCGTTTGGTTTTTTTGAACGAAGCGTTGTTCGAGTAGGAGATTTTGAGAAGCGTCGAACTCAGTTTTATACCTTTGTTGCCAATCCTGCCAGTTGTGCGCACTATTTTTCCGATTCTTTTTTTGTTGTTACTTTTTTGTGGCGAAGCTTATTCGTCATCGCAATGTTCAGATACTACTGTTCGCATCATGACGTGGAACCTGTTGAACTTTCCTTCACAAGGAAACCTGGTAAGTGATACCACGACCCGCCTGCCCTGTTACCGCACCGCCATTCAATTTGTAAATCCTGATATCCTGGTTACGCAGGAAAACTCAGGTAGCAACAGCATTTCAATATTTCTTCAATCCGTATTAAATACAAACGGGCCTCAATACAGTGCCGGAACTTTTATCAATGGATACGATACGGACAATGGCATTTTCTACCGCACCGGATGTTTCAGGTTTATCAGCAACACGCCTATTGAAACTGCATTGCGGGATGTAAATATTTTTACACTCGTACATATTTCAACCAACGATACCATCAAAATTTTGTCCTGTCACCTGAAGGCAACATCTGGTGTTGTGAATGAAGCTTTGCGTGCAGCGGAAGTTGACAGCATTCGCAAGGTGACGAATACTTTTATAAATGGAACCGATTTTATGATCTGTGGTGATTTCAATATCTACGGAAGTTATGAAGTTGCTTACCAGCGCTTGCTACAGGATGATTCTGCAACAGACGGGAATTTTGTTGATCCGCTTTCGATGACAGGCATTTGGAATAATCCGGCTTACAGCAGTTACCATACGCAATCTCCACGCACGAGGAGTTTCGGAGGAGGTGCAACAGGCGGACTCGATGACCGGTTTGACATGATGCTTTTTTCAACCGCCATCATGCAGGCAGGAAGAATTACTTATATGGATGGGTCTGTAACTCCCGTTGGAAACGATGGCTTGCATTATGGTGATTCCATTAACCGGCCGCCGAATAATGCAGTGCCGCAAAATGTTGCCGATGCTTTGCATTGTGCCGCAGATCATCTGCCGGTTTATTCTGATTTTGATTTTTCCCCTTCAATAAACGTGGAGGAGTTTGTACAGGAGAATTTTCAACTCAGGATTTTTCCGAATCCAACACCAGGTGAGGTCATGCTGGGTTTTATGTTGTCAAAAGAATGTATGGTGGAGATTACAATCTATGATCAATTGGCAAGAGTGGTTAAATTTTTTCCGAATGAGATTACAGTACCGGGTATTTGCAAAAGGACAATTGCGCAAAGGGATGAACTATTGCGCGGAAATTATTTTGTGAGAGTGACGACATCAAGAGGTGCAGTAGTTTCTTCGATGTTTACAGTAGAATGAGGCAATGATGCCGGTTCGTTTTTCTATTTGGCAATAGATCTACTTCACGGTTTTTTTAAACTCAGAAGGAACTGAACATAGGGCGCGCACCTTTTTCCCCGACAGCCATAATTGAATTACTCAACGCAAACATATTATTCCAGAATTCATTTGTCTTTCCTTCCCCTTCACTATTGAAGCTATTATTCAACTCCAGCAGAAAAGAATATCCCAGTGCATTGCAGATATTGGCGACAATTTCAAGATGCAGCATTTCCTGTATTACTACCGATTGTATCAGCTTGGCGGCATCAGGGTAATTTTCTTTCCTCTGTGTTTTTAATCCTTTGATGGAATACAAGGCAGTAAGATATAGCGGGATCGTCCAGAATTCAACATCCACGGCATGTTGCAGGTGTTCATACAATTCTTTCTTTGTCCAGTTTACTGGATTTTTCATTTTCGTAATGGTGCAAAAATAGGAATCTAGCGCAAAATTCAAGTTCGAGACACTTCGATTTAGGCCGGAATCTGGATCATTTGGAAATCAAAATTGAAAGAGATCTTTACTTCCTCAACAAGTTTTTTTCTATTAAAAACATGAACTCCACTCTTTTTGTCGCAACGGCAGTCTATGCCTTAATTTTACTCGTTATTTTTTTCAGCGGACCGGGAATATCGATGATCAAAGCATATTTAAAGCGTTTCCGGATTTTAAAATAGTCCGAAACCCTCATTTTCAAGTCTTTCCGGGAAGTATGGCCAAATTGTTATTTTATTGTTAATGATTGATTGGCAGGCAATTAAGCCGTATCTTTGCACCATTAGTTTAATACTTTTACATATCAATACAGATGAATTTAGTTAATTTTTTGATCCTCGGCGTTTGTGCAGTCAGTTTAGGTGCAGTGTTTTATTCAAGTAATAAGGGCTCTGCAAATAAAGGAGCCAAATAAAAAAGCCTTAAACGGCTTCAATTGCTGCTTAGATACTAACAGCAATTCGGGATCAACATCCATTTTTTTATTTCTTTGTTCAACGGCAAATTGCCGCAAGAAATTTCTTTGTCCTCACTTTTTTCTATTTTTCAAAAATGAAAAAGACGCTTCTTTTTATATTGATTATGCTGCTCAGCAAAGTTTCTTTCAGCCAAAGTGAGCAATCTCAATTCGACCAGGTGCTTGCAGATTCACTTGGAGCGGACCCTTACGGGATGAAATATTATATCCTGGTAATTTTAAAAACAGGGACCAATACCACAGAGAGCGAAGCATCGACAGATAGTTTATTTGCCGGTCACATGTCGAATATAGGCCGCCTTGCGAAAGAAGGTAAACTGGTTGTTGCGGGTCCGATTAAAAAGAACCCAAAATTGTATCGGGGCATTTTTATTCTCCTTCGCCGAAGACCTTCTAGCTTGCTACGGAGATACCCGGCCTTCGCAGCCGGAGAAACTGCTTCGGCGGAGTTGGCAAGGCGAAGAGAACCCTCCTTTACCTTGGCGAAGTAGGGTAAGGGCTTTCAGCCGTTGTAGAGAATGCTACTATGGCGAAGAAGGCTCGGAGAATTTCACTAGATACCGTTTTGCAGTTACCCGAAAGGCGGGATTTTTTCCACAAAACTTGTCCCGACAATTATCGGGATGAAAAACTAAACTTCCATTAACCACAAAACTGTCTTTGAAACACGAAACCTCGCCTTTTGGGTAGGTGCTGTTGGGCGTTCGGCTTTCCTTTTCGTTAGTTACAATGTCAAGAAACATTTAAATTTTATGTCTAACTCTTCAATGAACTGAAAGTCGTTTATCCATCTTACTCCCATGTTGTCGCAAACATTTGGAATTTTTATCCTGTTAGAATTTAAGGCAGTTACCTTTTCTTCCTTTGTTACTACAGAAGCATTTTCATGCAAGGCGTGAGCTATTACCCAAGGGTCAGCCAACGAACGCGCTTTTGTATTATCAACTAAGTTTTGATGAATATAGTTTGATGCATAAATTCTTTGCAAGCAATTTGTTACGGGCTCGCTAATTTTCCTAATTGCGATTTTGCTTGCTTTTAACCATTTTGAAAGGTCGTCTTCAGTTCTTATAATTTCTTCGTAAACTAATTCAGGATTGAAAATCTTATCTTGTTTACCTAGTTCAATCAATATGCTCCAATAGTCAGGACAAAATGTTGGATTGTAATATTTTTGCCATGCTTGAATTAACACGTTGGCATCTAAACAATATTTGTTTGCCACTGTGCTCATCTAATCAATTGAGATTCTAATTTTTGAAATTTATTTACCTGAACATTTAAAAGGTTACTTGCCAATGTCGCCTCAATAAATCCACCTCGAAATGCGTCTAAAACCGTTTGAGTAAATAACCTACTGTTTCTATTCAATTGAAGTAGAAAATAATTTGGTCCACCTGGTTTATCTTTTTCCTTTTGTCTAGCTTTCTTTTCTGCTTCCCTTTTTAAATAGTCAGCAAAATCAATGTCTGCCTGTTTTTTGAGTTTTTGATAAGCAGGCGATGAAATGATGTTAAGATTTAAAGCTCTAACCAATAATGCAAATGAACTTACACCCAATTGCTTGGCAATTTTGAAAACGTCCTTTGAAGTTTGAAATGATGAAGAGTTAAATGCTAAAACAATTTCCTTGGGCATTAGTGCACTAGCGGCCACTTCATTGCAAAATAATTCAACAGGATGATATTTGTCTTTATGTTTTATGTCAGGTTCAACTTCATTTGAAATTCCAGTCTCAGCAATCCAAATATGGGCTAGTTCGTGAACTAATGTAAAAAGTTGTGGTGCATTCCAATCTTCTGAATTTACAAAAACGAATGGAGCGGTATGGTCGGCAATTGCAAATCCTTGCAATTCTTCGGAATCTAATTTAAGTCTTGAGTGTATAAAGCTTGTTCTTGAAATGAAAATTCCATTTGTTTCCGCTGAATCAATCCATTCCTTTATTGGATTGTCGGTCTTGTAAGACGCAGGATTTATTTTTAAAGTTGTAAGAATGTCTTGAGCTACTTTTTGCGGATTGTCATTTATAGAAAATCGACCAACAAAAGGTAATTTTTCTTCTTGATTTTCTGAATACACTTCACTAATCCAAGCTTGCTTTTGTTGAATTTCACGAATTATGAAAATTGAGGAAGTCGTCAAAACTTTTGAACCTGATTTTCTAAAGTCTTGTAAGGGCTGAAAATCACGAGGGATTTCTGGTAGAAAAAATAAAGCAAAAGGTCTTTTATATGCTTTGGCCAAAGTTTGTACTTGTCTAATTGTTGGCTGGCTTGTCCCTGCTTCCCATTCTTTAAATTTTTCAACGGTGGCAGAAACTTTGGCAGCAGCGGTTTCTTCGGTCATTCTTGCCGATTCTCTTGCCCATTTTAGAACATTTGGTGTTATGAATGCTTTGTCTGCCATTACGGAGTCAAAAGTATATTTTTTATGGTTGTTTTTGTCAAAATACTAATGTTAGAATTTAGCACTATCGTCCTTTAAGTTGACGCCTAACTCGCAACTTGCTGCGAGGTCGTTCATTTTGAACGTGACGACAATAGAAGAGGCGAATGAACTGTTGAAAACAGACCCGGCCATTTTTGCAAAGTTGCTTGACATTGAACTGTACCAGTGGTATGGTTCTGCTGCGCTTCCTGTCTATTTGCCTTACCACGATAAAATTCGGAAGGAAAGATTTTAATTATTTCTGCATTCCAGACATGCAAAGGCAAGAAACAATATCACATTTATTCTTACACTTTTATTGCTATCAAAGCCTTGCTGCTAAATAAATGCAACGTTTTTGCGGTATTCAGGAATTGGGAATATCCCGGACACAATTTCCACAGAATTGAATGTTATAATTGTTTATAGTGGATCGATTATTAAACTACAAATTATGTACACAGTCAATTTTTTGATCATCACCGCATGTGCACTCAGCTTGTTTGCTGTATTTTATATTGACCGGAAAAACCTGGAAAGTAAAAACAGGAACCTACCCGACAACCGGCCAGCTGAAATAAAATAAAAACTCCGGAGATAATTTACTCCCCGGAGTTTCTAAAATTCCTTTTTATCCAATTAATACGTTAGTGCCAATGCCACTGCTGCTGATGCATTCGGATTTCCATAACCGTGCTTAGATGTAGAGTTGACATATTGTGAAGTGTTTTTCAAAATATCAAACACCTGCTGGCGTGTCAATGTTGGCTTTACCGACCATACCAATCCTGCAATGCCGGCCATGGTAGCAGTTGCTGCAGAGCTCCCACCGATATAAGCCGGAGTGCTGTTATTCAAATTCAATGAAAGCGAATTACGGGAAGTATTTCCGTTACGTTCCATGGGAATTGTAAACTTCACCTGGCTACCGTCATGACAATCATTGCATGTTGATCCGGTTTCATTCACCCCAGTAATTGCATAACACTGCGAATACGCAGCAGGATAAATTACTCCCCACCATGAAGTCCAGCTGAACGAAGTACCTGCCGCAGCAAGAACCATTTTCCCTTTGTTGTATGCATAAGTTACTCCGTCTTTCAATACGCTGCTGGCAAATGGAGCGCCGACAGACATACTGATGATTTTAATATCTGTCATATCGCCCATTCTTACGCATGCATTCTTCACACCCGTTTTTTCTGATGCGGCATCCAAAACTACATCATCGCATGCATGGATGAAATGTAAACTTGCCTGGTATGCAACACCGGTGATTGCATTCTGGTCATTGCGCGGACCGGTTGCAAGACCACTCATCAAGGTGCCATGCGCACAAGATGAGTAGGCTGAACTTCCGATTGTATAATCGGTAGTCACTGTTCTGTTCCCGGCCGACATGCCGCTGGTAAACTGGCTACCCAGCAAACTTTGTGTTGCGCTCATACCAGCATCAATCACACCTATTTTAATTCCTACGCCTTGTGCAGTATTCCACGCAGTAGGAATGTTCAGGTTGTTGTAATTCCATGGCACAAGGCAGCCGGGAGTGGTAGTGGAATAATCAGATGCATTGAGCGCATAAGAAGATCCACTGCATCCCGAACTTGATTCAACCTGTAATTCATTGTCCTGCGGTTTGTAATCAAGGGGTTCGATGTAACGAACGTTTTCAAGATTGTACAATTTTGTAATTGCTGAACGGTCTGTCAGGTTAAAAGTGATGATGGGAAGAATTGGATCGTCTTCGATGATGATATCTGCCGCTCTAACTTTTTGTTCAGCAGTTTTATTCACTTCAGCAACTACGAGGTTGATGATGGCATCGTGTACTGCTTTGAATTTGCCTTCACGCACCTTCACCTGGTGGATGATAGGCCCGATGTCTGCAATGTCAATTGTTTTGTATCCGACTGCCACTGCGTGGTTGCCATATTGTGCAGCACTCCAAAGGTATGTGAGACTTATATTTTCCCATCCGAAATCGTGTGTGCTTTCGAGAATCGATTTTATTCTTTTGTCAATTACGGTTTGTGATAAAGCGGTTCCGATGGGTTCATCAGCAGGATTTTGTTTCATTTTTAAAACATCACCCTGTGAGGCAGGTTGTGCGGATTCATTGTCATTTTTCTGACACGAAACAATACTGATCACAAACAGTACTGTGCATGCAAGTAGAATTTTTTTCATGGTATTTTGTTTAATATTAATGGTTGAGTAATTAGGGTGCTAATTTATTATTTTTCTTATGAGAACGGGAAGCGGTATGGGGTTCAGGGTGGAAATGGCCTTTAACCACTTAGCCCGAAGGGACCTTGTGAGCTTCCTCTTGCAACCCGGCTGGGGCTACACTTTTGTAGGGTTATTTGAGATGAATGCTATTTATTAAAGTCTAAAATATTATTTCCCTTTTCGCGTCTTCTAATGAATATAAGCCATCCTTATTAGGGTGGAAACCCTTAATCTTGCAAACCCCGAAATTGTATAACCTGAGATATGGCGCGCGGAAGAAATAATTCAACAAACAACGGAAAATTAAAAGATGAAACACCTAAAGTAAAGATCTCGAAAGAGAGTTTACGGCAGGCACTGATTCTTTTCACTTATTTAAAACCATACCGCGGAAAGTTTATCCTGAGTATGGTTTTCATCGCACTTTCCGCTTTTACCACAAGTCTCTTTCCTTTATTTCTTGGAAAAATGATTGATGCCGCATCACCCGGGTCAACGTTGCCGGGAGCAGGAAATATCAGTTCGCAGTTGGGTTTTGGCTTACAGGAAATTCACTGGAGCCTGAATACAACGTTGCTTTTGATTTTTCTTCAGCTTACCGTACAAACCGTTTTCTCTTTCATGCGCGTGTACCTGCTCACTGAAGTTGGGGAAAAATCATTGGCTGATATGCGCAGGGATGTCTTCAGCAAGTTGCTGAGCATGCCGATGAGTTTTTTTACAGAGAAGAGGGTGGGCGAACTAAGCAACCGTATATCTTCGGATCTTTCACAGATACAGGATGCGATTTCATTTACATTGGCTGAATTTCTGCGCGGTATTTTTACGTTGGTGATCGGGCTTGCTTTTATTTTCCTCATCAGCGCGAAGCTGGCCCTGGTAATGCTTTCTGTCGTGCCTGTAATAGCAGTGCTTGCTGTCGTGTTCGGAATGAGGATCAGGAAAATGGCCCGCAAGGCTCAGGATCAGTTGGCCGACAGCGGAACAATTGTGCAAGAAACCTTCCAGGGTATTTCCATGGTGAAGGCATTCACGAGCGAGTTTTATGAAATCGGCAGGTATGTAAAAAGTATTTATGCAGTGGTGAATACAGCCATCAGCAATGCACGTTACCGCGGCGCTTTCGTTTCGTTCATGATATTCAGTGTATTCGGCACCATTGCTTTTGTGATGTGGTTTGGCGCAGGTATGATTCAAAGCGGGCAGCTCACAATCGGTTCTCTTACCATGTTCGTGATTTTTTCCATGTTTGTTGGTGGAACGTTTGCCGGTTTTGCAGACATGTTTGGACAATTGCAAAAAACCCTTGGGGCCACGCAAAGCATCAGGGAAATTTTACGCAGTGAAGGCGAAGTGGTGGAATTGAAAGAAACTACTGTGGATGCAGCGCATCGGTTGAAAGGAAGTGTGCGCTTCGATCATGTAGCATTCAGTTACCCGAGCCGGAAGGATGTTCATGTATTAAAAGATATTTCTCTCTCTGCATCAAACGGGCAACAGATCGCAATCGTAGGTCCGAGTGGTGCAGGAAAAAGTACGATTGCCTCTTTGTTGTTGCGGTTTTATGATCCGGATGGAGGATCGATTTATTTTGATGAACGCCGTTCGCAAGATTTTCCACTGTCACAGTTGAGAATGCAGATGGCTTTTGTTCCGCAGGATGTCATTTTATTCGGCGGGAGCATCAAAGAAAATATCGCCTACGGAAAGCCGGGTGCAACAGATGAGGAAATTTTATCCGCTGCAAAAAAAGCACATGCGCATGAATTCGTTGAAAGATTTCCGGAACAGTACGAAACGATAGTTGGCGAACGTGGTATTAAACTGAGCGGAGGACAAAGGCAGCGCATTGCGATTGCACGTGCCATCTTAAAAGATCCTGCTATCTTAATTCTTGATGAAGCAACATCTTCACTGGATAGTGAAAGTGAACAGTTGGTGCAGGATGCTTTGGAAAATTTAATGAAGGGACGGACTTCTTTTGTAATTGCCCACCGGCTCTCTACAATACGCAACGCAGATAAGATTGTGTTGATCGACAAAGGGATTGTGAGTGAAAGCGGGACGCATAGTGAACTGATGAGTCACAATGGACTTTATAGGAAGCTGAATGAAATGCAGTTTGAGTTTGGGTCAGTAACGGAATCCTCGATTCAATCCTGATTCAGGCGTCTTAAAAAATTGTCGCGCAAAGGCGCAAAGACCGTCAAGTGTAAAAATATTCTGAGATTGCTTCGTGATATTTTCGCTATTGCGTGAAACTTAATGTTAACTGGTTACAAATAATTTTCTTTTCTTGTGGTATTAACTCTGAAATCTATGAGAAAGATTAATTTCAATCTAAAAAATTTTTCTGTTGCCGGAATTACTTTTGTTTTATTTGCCGGATGCACACCAAAACAAATTGATTTAAGTGAGCAGTCAAAGCAGGAAATCATCAGTGCAGATTTATCCATGAGTGATCTTGCGGTGAAGGAAGGATTTCATGCAGCGTTACTTGCCTATTCCGATGACAGTGTGATCAAACCAAGCGATGGACAATTTCCTGTGATTGGAAAAGATGCGTTGATAAAATACTGGGCGGGCAAGGAAGATGTCAAGACAATTACCTGGGCACCATTCAGGGCAGAAGCAGCGAAGTCGGGCGACATAGGTTACACTTTTGGCAATTGGAAATTTGTGACACCCGATTCATCCTTCTATGGAAACTATTATACCATCTGGAAAAAACAACAGGATGGGAAATGGAAATTTGTAGCAGATGGCGGGAACAATACACCTCCGCGCGTGAATTGATCGTAAGCAAAAACGGTTCTCGGAAATCGGCTTCGCGTTTGATTTAAAAGAATATTTTTGATGAATCTAAAATAATCATTGTGATGTCAAAAAAAACTATTCTCTTCATTCACGGATTATGGATGCATGCAAATACCTGGGAGCCATGGATGAAATTTTTTGCTGAGCATGGTTACCAGTCAATAAATCCAGGATGGCCGGGAGAGAGCGAAACAGTCGATACTTCGCGTGCCAATCCGCAGGCAGTAGCGAACTACGGAGTGAAATCAATTGCTGATCATTATGCAGGACATATTTCGTCATTAAAAGAAAAACCAATTCTCATCGGTCATTCTTTCGGTGGACTACTTGTACAAAATCTTTTAGGACGTGGATTGGGATCAGCTGCAATAGCCATTGATACTGCACCAATGAAAGGTGTTTGGCAGTTGCCATTCAGTACGCTTCGTGCTTCTCTGCCTGTGCTTGGGAATCCATTCAACATCAGCAAATCTTTTTCTCTTACGTATAGTCAGTTCCGTTATGCTTTTGCCAACGCGATTCCGGAAGATGAAGCCAAAGATCTTTACAACCGTTGCACGATTCCTTCTCC
>JBDTTM010000114.1:0-10568 GCA_039930605.1 Bacteroidota bacterium | reverse complement strand
ACAAAAACAAAGACATCTTCATTGTCTCGTTTCATGTAATACTTTTCACGTGCAAATTTTTCCAGGTTCCTGTTGTTCGTGAAAAGTTCCTTCATTTCAGTTTTATTTATATCAATCTGCGTGATGTAATATTCACGTTCATGAATAAGGTCGCCGAGTTTGTTGCGGTAAGAATGCTGAAGGATGAAATCATGCTTATCAAAAAAAGTAAGCCACACCAGGAACCCAAGGAAAGTAAACATGTACCTGTTGTACACGAATGGCTTCAATGCTTCAGGGATCCATACACGCTGAAAGATATTTTTCTTTTTTGCCATTGATGTAAAATTAACGCAGCAACTACCGGCAAAAATGCCCGCACGATTTTAATTGTAACAATGTGTTGTTGAAAATCAGTTTGCAGTCACCTTTGACTTGCCTACTACGCTCCCATTGGGATTTTCATCTGCCATAAAAGGATAGCGGTAATCTGTTGGCGGCACAAGCGTTTCTTTAATGGTGCGCGGAGAAACCCAACGGAGCAGGTTGTACAGTGAACCGGCTTTGTCGTTCGTCCCTGAAGCACGACTGCCTCCGAATGGCTGTTGTCCGACCACAGCCCCGGTACACTTGTCATTGACATAAAAATTACCGGCAGCATTCACCAGCTTTCTCATAGCATAATCTACGGCATAGCGATCCTGCGCAAAGATGGAACCTGTGAGTGCATATATTCCTGTCTTATCAACGATGCTGATCGTTTCTTCAAACTTTGAATCTTCGTAGACATGTATGGTAAGTACAGGTCCGAAAATTTCTTCACACATCGTTACATAGAATGGATCTTTTGCATGCAGCACAGTCGGCTGAATAAAATATCCCTTGCTCTTATCATAAGTTCCGCCTGCAAGAATTTCTACGTCACTGCTTTTCTTTGCAGCATCAATGTATGAAGCAATTTTGTCAAATGATTTTTCATCAATTACTGCATTGAAAAAGTTGGTGAAATCTTCAGTCGGGCCGACCTTGATAGATTTCAAATCGTTCAGCAATCCTTCTTTGACAGATGGCCACAAACTGGCAGGAATATATGCACGGGAAGCTGCAGAACATTTTTGTCCCTGGAATTCGAATGCTCCCCTTGTGAGGGCGGTGATCAATGATTTTACGTCAGCACTTGGATGCGCAAGGATAAAATCTTTTCCGCCTGTCTCGCCAACAATGCGCGGGTACGACTTATACTTGCCAATATTATTTCCGATTGTTTTCCAAATGCCACGAAAAACTTCTGTGGATCCTGTGAAATGAATGCCTGCAAAATCAGGGTGGTTGAAAATGACATCTCCTGCATCGGGTCCGGATACATACACAAGGTTAATAACGCCTGGAGGAACACCTGCTTCTATAAAGACTTTCATCAGAATATTTGACGCATAGATCTGCGTGTTCGCCGGCTTCCATACCACTACATTTCCCATCATGGCTGCTGAAGTGGGGAGGTTACCTGCAATTGCTGTAAAATTGAATGGCGTAAGTGCAAACACAAATCCTTCGAGTGGTCGCTGCTCAAGGCGGTTGTAAACCCCTTTCGAAGAGATCGGTTGCTGCGTATATATTTCGCGCATGTACTGCACGTTAAAACGGAGGAAGTCAATCATTTCACAGGCTGCATCTACTTCTGCCTGGAACACACTTTTACTTTGTCCAAGCATCGTAGCGGCATTGATGGCAGCACGGTATGGACCACTTAGCAATTCTGCAGCTTTGAGAAAAATGCTGGCGCGATGTTCCCAACTGAAATTGGCCCATTCTTCTTTTGCCTTCAATGCCGCGTCAATAGCCATCTGCACGTGTGATTTGTCGCCGGCATGGTAATTTGCCAGTGTATGAGCATGGTCATGCGGAGGTGCCATACGGACTTTTTTGTCTGTACGTATTTCTTTGCCATCAATATACATAGGGATATCCATAACCTCACTGCGCATTTTACGAATGGCGGCTTTGAGTGATTCCCTTTCAGGGCTTCCCGGTGAATAGTTCAGGATCGGTTCGTTGATTGCCTGTGGCACCTGGTAAATTCCGTTACTCATTGTTTTTAAATTTTTGTAAAGGTACTATTTTTAAAAATGTTTGGAGTACCCAACCAGGAGCAGGTAGTGGTCCAGTCATATTAGGTTTCTGTCCCTAATCCGAGCTATTTTTAGGCGCAGATACTTGTACTACTTGGTACTACGGCCACTCTTTTGCAGCCATCAATCGACAATTTGAAGAAGAGGAAGTAAAAGTGCAGCCAGCCGTCGTTGAAAAGGCAGTTGAGGAATATAAAATTGTATGCTTCGAGAAAATGGGAATTGGCAGCGGTTGCTGGTAAGAAATTATTGATAGTATGTATGTCCCCGGAGGTTATATGAATTCTTCTAAATTGACATGATTTATGCAATCAGGTTCTAAAAAGGTAAAGCTAAAGTTCTGAATTTAGTTTTTTCTCATCCAATAAAAAAAAGCCATGGTCTTAAACTTTATCCTTTCAAACACATTTTTCTAATGTAATTTAAGCAAACGAGCTATCGAAATAATTTTATAATCAACAAGCAGATTTTCGAAATAGACACCTGCTTTTAAATTATCAATTTAAACCGAAATCAGGTGGTCCACTTGACTGACATTTCCAGTCACCTCACTCAATCATTATTTTCCTTACTACCCTGTTATTTCCGGCAGTCAATGACACTGCATACAGACCACTAGACAAATTTGGAAGTGTCAATGATTGTTGAGTGCTCCACATTGGCAACTGGTATTTGTAAACCGATTTACCATTAATATCAATAACTTCTAAAAGACCTCCAAGGTGTTGAGGCATACGATAAAAAATTTTCAGTGTTTGGCTTGTAACCGGATTGGGCGTAACAAGAAGATTAAAATTATTGATAGACTTTTCTTGCACAGTTAGAATAGTATCACATGGGCTGCCGTTCTCCGGCCCTAGCCAGTAATTTATATGGTTTGGTAAAGTGTTTTTATTAAAACCCGGCAAATGAATACTATGTTGCTGTAAGTTGCAGAGTGTATCCAAACTATCCGGAAAATTAATTACATGTAAATCAACAACACTTGAACCTGAGTTTATATATATTTTCCCATCAGGGCCCAGCATGTGAAACAAAAAGGTGCTTTCAAATGGTGGACTTGGAGAATAATAGCCATCATAGATTGCGATGGTCTTTTTAGAGGAGATAATATTTGCTGCATTTAAATCATATTGATAAACTTCAGTAAGCGAACTAACATATAAGAAGTTAGATTTTGGAGAAAATGATAATCCTCCAGCAATAACACTATCAGGTATAAGATTAATATATTGAAAATTATTTAGCAATCCTGTGCAACGATCAAAATTATATAGTCTTAATTTACTTAGATTATCAAAAGTAGCAAACCAATTCCCATCAGATGAAAAAAGTGAGGTACCACCGTAATCACTATTAATTCCACCCACAGATTGCGAATCAATACTCAATCCTAAAGGTGTAATTAAAATTTTATAAAAATAGTCTGTAGCATGTTTATGTACCAACACCCACCAATCTCTACCATTTGCATGTTTACATGCAGTAATTCCACCCCAGTCCAAATATCTTTCTAACAGAGTATCATTCTTTTCATAAATATCTCCTAAGCCACCAGCCAAATTCATATCAATTAATGAATAATAAAGTGTTGTAGGATGAATATTGGCGTTATAATCTAGAGTTTCATGGATTAAAAGATATTTATTGTACTGATCAGGCCATGGCAATATCAATGCACCTTGAAAAATAGGAAGGCCATCGTTATTCCAATCATCAGTAAACAAACCAGGATTTAACCCACTTCCATTCGGCATTGCAACATGGTTCCTGTTTGCTACATATATACCATTCGTATAAAATAATAATTCACCGTTACTATCGCAAATTGCTGCTTCTTCAGCACTAAAATTCATCGGGCGATTAATTGAATCAATTATAGCCAGACCTGAATTAAAATTAAGAACACTTTTTGAATAAGGTGGACCAGCGTTATAACCAAGTTGCCAAACACTAGTATAGCCCTGTGAAAATCCATTGAAATGTGAAATGCATAAAAAAATTAAGGAACAAAAGTATTTATATCTCATCATTAAAATTTCTCCCCTGCAAAAAAAATAGCAGGGGAGAAAGATAATAATTTTTCACCTGTTTATCACAAGTTTCCCTTCCTTAACTACAGATCCTTCTGAAAGGAGTTTATAGAGATACAAACCACTTGAAAGATAAGATGTCGAAAAGGAATATTCACCTTTATTGCACGGCAACTGGTATTGTTGGAGATTTCTACCCGCAAGGTCGGTTATTATAAGCATACATGATGAAGAAGCAACATTCATTTCAAATTTTAACGTTGCAGATTCCGATGCAGGGTTTGGAATTATTAAAGCACTGGTTTCGACCTCAACATGGTTATTTGTTATACTAGCCCTTCTAAATCCAGTACCACTACATAGAGTTGAATCATTATAAACCACCGTATCAGTAACTAGTGAGTAAAGTGACCGGGCACGGAAAACTGAAGCTCCACCAACAAACGGACAGACGTTTGCAATTTCCCACAGTTCATCAATCTGTGGATCAGTAAAATCAAAATTATTTTGAGCAACAGTGGTAAAGTATATTTCATTTATTGCTTTTTCAAGAACGGCAATAGTATCCGTTGTTGAAATTCCCGCATTTACTTCATAGGCAGCACTTATCTGCTCTTCCCTTAAGCTTGAGCGATCATCTTCAATGTCCTTGGTATCAAAGAGCGTAGAATTAATAGAATCAAGCACATCTTCATTTATGGATAAAAGACTGTCTGTTGCAGAATCACCTGCTGCAATAAGAGAATTGTTATACAAGAAAACACTTGTTAGCGTATCAATGGTGCTATCGAAATACATTTCATTAGCTGTAAAATCGGAATCATTTGCATAAATGATATCATCAAGGTCTTCAACATCTTTCAGAAATTCGTATTGGCTTCCACTCAGCGCGTCATAGAAATTGTCAAGTATAGTATCTGAGGAAAGCAGCGCAGGATAATTATCGAGTTTATTATATAAATATTTTTTTAGCATCTGTCTACTTTCAGTATCAAAATCAGTTGTGCCGACATGGCTATGAGCAATTGATGTATCTATTTCCGTTACTTGATCATCTGCATAGATAAGATCAGGATTGAAACCACAATCAGGAGCTGCGCTTGGATCATTGTAACAGCCCCAACTTAAGCCTCCAATATTTCTAAACCATATTCCGTGAGATCCATCACAATATGTAGGCAAGAAATTTGAACCTCCACTATGTACCCGAATTTCATTGGCTAAAATAATGGGAACAGAAGAGTTATTTCTATTATCAGCTGGGCATGTACCAAATGATCCAGACCAACTATTTCCTTGACTTATTTGAGGACCAATAATACAATTAGAATTAAGAAATAATCCTGCATCATGATTTGTCATGGAATTTGCTTTAAAGTCAGTGCTCGCTTGGACTCCCAGAAATTCTATTCCGCGAAATGTTTCACGTACATAATTGCAATGAACATACCCGCCTAAATAATTGTTGCCCGAACCATAAGATCCAATTCCTCTTGTTTGCAAAACACCATTACCCTCAACCTGATTACATTTGATCACAGGCCTGTCACAACCCTGTGAACGAATACCGATGAAAGTCGGATTAAACGCAGAAGTGCCCAAACGATCAATGGCATTAAAATTAACATGTGGGCTATTACAGGCAATCAAGTCAATACCAACATCCCCATCAGTCATGTGAATAAGATTGTCGGAAATTAAATAATTCGCACTTGTTGTACCAGCATAAGCTTCGCGAATGCAAACACCCTTCATAATGGGTTTTCCAGAAATGGTTATCTCATTTTTAGATACCTCCATTTTAGCTGCACCTGCATTGTTCCTCCAATCAATTCCATAAAAAGCAATGTCAGTTGAAGATCCATCAACTTGTATTATGGAACTTTCAACTAAAGTATTCAAGGTCTGACTGCAGGCTGTTGTAAATACTCCAGTAAACTGCACATACATTTCCATTTCATGAATATTTGCAGTTATATTATCTGTATAAACACCGCGATAAACATTAGTTGATATTGTTCCATTCGTACCTTTAGTTAAATCCAGTGAATAGATGCTACTTCCACCAAAGCAATGCACCGCAGTACCATCAAACGTGTTCCCCAGAGGTGCGTAGGCTGCATCGATATAAATATTTTGAAACTGAGTGTTTGTCACTTTTAGAATACATCTATTTGATGTAATCCCAATGTTTAATTCACTGAAAGAGTTTCTTAATGCGCCATCGTTTCCAACATCGAGAATTATGTCATTCAATTCCAAGGCTGCATATGGCAAAGCTCCAATTACAGGTTGAGTAGCACATTGATTATTGAAATTTCCCCCACGAGTAATTATCTGCCCCGTAACATTACCAATAATATTGTTGAAGGCATGGTTTGAGTTTATCTCAACAAATACACCAACCCTTGAATCTGTAATTCCTCCATTTCCTTCAAGATTGAAGATAGTTTGATATAGGTCTGTCTGTACGCAATAAACACCTATATCGGCACCGGATATACGGGAATTATTAAATTCTAACTGCGATCCGGGTTCTAATTTAATGCGATGCCACATATTAGTACACTTAATAAGACTTGAATTTTGAACATTTAATAAAACGCCTCTTTCGACAACTATTTCAGAACATTCTTCAACATGTACAGAACAGGTGTTTAATATATTCCAATCAACATCTATTATGAAATCCCCATGCAACCATACATCTTCCTGTCCCGAAATATTACCATCGAATGTGGAATTTAAGATCCCTGGTAATTGACTTGCATGGGTACCTGCTGAGATGTGCAAACCAGGCTCAGTCACAAGGCAATGATTTCCTGTTCCTCCAACGCCAAGAGTATAAACCCCTATCGCAGTAACGGAATTTGAAGAGACAATGCCTTTTGATAAATTTCCTGTTGTTCCAGAATTGCCCAGATCAGCCCATTTTGTGCCGTTCCATTTAGCTACAGCCATATCTTCTAAATAGTAAACAGGGCAACCACTTATGTTCCATCCAAGTTTTACTGTAACATTTGAACTCCCGGAATTTCTATTTAGCGTCCAATTTTCACATTCACTAATATATATCAATGATGTATCCATTGAATCTCCAAGAATTTGTTCGTATGGAAAATACCTTGCTGTAAATGCATCACTTCCACTGCCAGGTGCCGATATACCGAATGGATGGTAAGCTCCTGAATGCAAAACAGAATCTCCGAGAGCAAATATAAAAGCATCGTTCCCAATCTTCTGTAGTGGCCCATGGATGTATGAGGAATCACTGCCACCAGACACAATTCCATTATCAGGTACTGTAATTAGATTGGTAGTATCTGTAGCTATTATTCCTTTTGTTAGAAATAAAGTATCAGCGAGTGCAAGTGGATATGAAAGAGAAATAATTCCTGCACTTTTATTGACCTGTATTCTTTTGAATGCAGGAATATATGAGCCTGACTTACTTAATAATTGTGTTCCACTTCCATCAAGAATTACCTTTCCTCCATTTGCTCCGAATTCAACCGGTACATTATTGGATTCAACAGTCACATTTCCAGCAAAAGTACTGTTCGCTCCATATGCAGGATACAACTTCATTGTTGCTGCACTGGCTCCTGTTCCGTACTGCTTGAATGTGACATTGCCATTGAAATCATCGGCACTGGCATTTGCAAGTTTGAAAACCCTATTTGATGATGTTGCATTCACCGAGTCACATATTAGTGTTGTACCGTTAAATGTATTTCCACCAGTACATACATCCAATTGCTGACTGAACCGTGTGAAGGTTGCGCTTCCATTAAAAGTTGCACCATTTAGTTGCAGTCGTTGTCCGAGATAAGTAAAATTACCATTGAATACGGTACCGGTTCCCAGAACAAGGATTGTATTGTTTCCTGATGCTGTATTGGTTGACATATTAAATGAAATGGCAGTGGTATTATTCTGTGTGACGCCCAGCAAATCCAACTCGCCAGCAAAACCTGAGATTAAGCTAATTGTTGCACTTGTATCTAGTATTGTGGTGCCGCTAGAATTACCAAAAGTCATTCCTGAATGAACACAATCTAGTGTAAGCCCGGATTTAATTCTTACAGTCCCGCCACTGGCAACGAAAAACCTATTGCTGAGTGTTCCTGTTATACTGTTTTTAAAAAGGGTTGTTCCCAGGAATAGAGCATTCTTAACACCAATCGAGCCGATGCCTACATCATTTATTGTTGCGGTAGTGGCGAACGTATCAGTGCCAGACAATCCGATTGTAAAAGTATAGTTGGTAACAGAAGATGTATTAGAAATGTAAGTTGGTCCACCAAAATAACATCCGCTTGATGAAGCGTTATTGGAACCTGTGTGTGTCAATGAATCCGTTCCATAAAATTTAGCTCCGGAAAGATCAAGTTCCGGAGCGCTTACTTTCAGGTTTGCATTAAATACACTGCCAGACTCAATATGTAATTCTCCGGTTCCTGTAACCGGTAGAGAAATTGAAGGAGAGGTTCCATTCTGCACAAAACCTCTTAGTGTAAGATAGCCCCCGGTGAATCCGCTGCCGCCAATTGAAATAGATTTGCCCGATGCAAGTGTGGAACTTCCTGTTGAAGATCCAAATGAAATACCTACACTAATACTATTGAGTGAAATATTACCAATAAATGATGACGTTCCATACGTGTTAAAATATATCCTGCCTGTAGAGCAGGTAATGTCATTAAATAAATTTCCCGCTCCCTGATGAGCAATATAGATGCCTCCCGTTGTAGAAGTAATAAGTGTAAGCGCAGCATTGAAAGTATCAGGTGCAGAAGAGCTGTTGCTCAACACCAGGTTGCCGGTGCCACTCTCGGTTATGGAAACCGCACCGCTAAAAACATTCCCTCCAACTCCATTATCGCTTGAAGTTCCCTTTTTTACAGCAGTAAACGTGCTGTTGAATTTACAGCCATTCAGTAAGATGGAATTCCCTGTAGCATTTACAGCAGCACCAAAAGTTGTAGCAGTAAAAGTAAGCGTACCGGTACCCGAGCAGGTTACCGTTCCATTATTAATAGCTCCTGCTGTAAAGGTGGCATTCGCAGTAATTGTGAATGTATAACCGTTGCAATCAAGGGTTCCTGAAGTCATGGTGAATTTCTTCACCGTTGTATTCGCAGCAAGCACCGGGAGATTGGTATGCGTTACAATTGTAACTGTATCGTTTGAGGTAACTGTTCCATTGGGGCTCCAGTTAGTACTTGTGGACCAAGCGGTACTGGTAGTTCCTGTCCATGTATAATTGCCCGCCCGTGACGGTAATGATGCACTGATTAAAATGGAAAGAATAAATCCTTTCAATATGATGGAGTAGTTTGATTTCATTGGATTGGATAATTATGGTTGGTGATTATTTATTAAAAACAAAAGCTTCTGTGAGAGAGTGATCATCGCGTTCGATTTTTACTTCACTGAAATAACTCATCAAACCATTGAAGTCCCCGAGCCCCAGCGTGATAACATCACCCGTCCTGCTGTAGGTACAGCCATTTCCAATATTTCCGGAAACATCAAATGCAAATGTTTTACCCAGCAGCTCCGAGCCACCACTTGTGTTTCCCAACTTTACGTGAATGGAGGAAATTCCAGTGGATTCAAAAAGCTGTACTGTCATCACAACTCTTATTAAAGTACTATCAGAAACGTAAGGAATAGAATCCACATCCATGCAATTGGAAATGCATGTTGTTTCAATGGAGGTTGCTAAACCAGGATAGGTGTTTTGTTGGGCATCTGCATAAGAGCAAACGCATAGTGCTGCGATGAGCAGTAATTTGATTATTGGTTTCATGAGAAGTTTTATTAAAATTAATGGGAGTAAACCTACTCAATCAGCAATAGGGTCGTCAATAGCAAAACCCCGAAAATGTTATGCGAGTTTCCTGATTGACTTTTTTTTATAAATTCTATTGTGGAAAGAATAAATGCCTATTTTGCATTCACTTAACTTGAAACTCATTGTGTAACCAAAAATCTATTTACATGCATGAATTCCAAGGCATATCTCGCGATCTACGATGAACAGAGGCTGTTTTCTGATTTTATTCATAATAATTTAGAACGATTTCATCAATACGATGTATTGTTCAGTGCTCCGTCTGAGGAATTGCTATTAGCCTCTCTTACCTCGGAGGTAAAGCTTCTTCTCATTCATATACCCATTGCAAGCGACCGATTGGTAGAACTTGTTAAAAAAGTTCTCAGAAAATTTGGTGATCATAAATTACTGATTTATACTCCTGAATCAGAAATAATGCAAACCGTCCTGGATCACCATTCGAAAAAGGTAAAAATTGTTTCTTCAGTTTTTGGATCAAGAGATTTTTTTGAAGCTCTTCAAGAAATGATGCCTGATCATCAAAACCATAAAATTTCGAACACGACTAAAATATATAATCAAAGT
>JBDTTM010000113.1:0-10592 GCA_039930605.1 Bacteroidota bacterium | reverse complement strand
GTGATTAAGTGATTAAGTGATTAAGTGATTAAGTGATTAAGTGATTAAGTGATTAAGTTAGTGTCAAATTATTTTTTTTTGCAAGTACCTGGTTATTTTTAGGGGTTATTAGCCAGAAATATATATATTTTTGGCAATGATAGGCATAAAATAAGGGGTATGTCAAGAAAAATGTAAGTTTTTTCAACAACTGGTATAAAAATCGGCATATATCCTCACAAGATAGCTTATCAATACACTTTCTGCCATACAAGACATTTATGTTCTACTTCCTCAAATGCCCAGGATACCGGCTCTGTTTATTTATAGAAATCAATCATTTCTATTTTTTGAAATTTGCATTAAACAGTTTATAATATTCCTGAAAAGAAAAAAGTCTGTTTCTTTTAAATCCAGTGAGCTCAACAAGGATTTTATGTTTTTCAAAATCTTCAATGAGCCGATATGTACTTACCAATGATAATTTTGTAACCCTCGCATATTCTTCTGCCTCTATCAATGGAGCTCCAAATAAATGATCTAACAAAAGTTTAGCTTGCGGAGCTTTCTTTCCTAATTTATAGATTGTCTTATCGCTATCTTCTTTTAATTGAATAAATGCTTTGAAAACACGAATAGAATCTTCCGCTGTTTCAATTATTCCCTTAAGGAAAAACTTAATCCAATTTAGAACATCTCCTTTTATTCTTACATCCATTAAAAGGCTGTAATACTGAGTTTTTTTTCTTTCGAAAAAATCAGATGCAATCCGTCTGTCCCATAGATCATGAATTCGCCTGTATTTAATTCTGTAATATTTCTCAAGCCAAAATCCAAACCATTGAATCGAATCTCCTTTGACCACTGAACGAGTCCACTGCTGTCTGACTTTACAATCACGTTTGAATTTTGCGAATACATAAGTGCTACAAATCCTGAATCAGCAATTGGGACGATTTTTTGAAAAAAGAAATTGGGGTAGAAATGTGTAACGCCGCCCTGGCCAAACAACAATTCAGGAATGAGAAATATTATCCCATAAAAACAAAATCTAAAAAAAATATTTCTCATCCGCAGTGCTGTTATATCAAATACATTTTACTGTCTTGCCAAACAAATTTTGGCGTTTGCATTGTAATTATCAGATGCAACTCTCACATAATAAAATCCTTCAGCAAGATTTTTTACATTGATTATTTCTGAATTATTACCAACGGATTTCTCCAATAACAATCTTCCTGTTCCATCATAGATTCCGATCTGCAACGGTTGCTGGTGATTGCCAAACGCAATATTGAATTCATCTGAAGCCGGGTTCGGATAAATTACAGGTGCACTTCCTGAAGTGATATCAGCAATCCCATTTGCCGCGCATTGGTAAGATGCATTTAATGTAATCATGGAATTGGGGGCAGTCCCGCTGGTTTCCTGAACTGATCCAGCGTCACCTTTTTTACAATAGAAGATAAAAGGAAAATTATCCGGCAAAGTAGTAATAAGAGTTGATCCCAATCGCTGCAAAGAATTACTAAAGGCAGAGTCTATTGTACTAAAAACGCTTGGCATAAATGTATAAACAAGAATATAGTTTCCATTTCCACACGAATCCAATAGATGACTCAGAGATTGCATCTGGGCAACATCGTTAGAACGGAAAATGAAGTAGCTCTCAGCCCGTGACCTGCAAGTATATGTCGTATTTATATCACTGATACAATCGCCATTGGGATCATAAAAAATATTGGCCTGGCCTAAGTTCTTATTGCAATTAGTCAATGGGAGACATGAGATAGAATCGATAATTGCAACGTGAATTGACGGTACACCTGTACATCCGTTATATTCGACAGCTTGTCCATCAATACTATACCCCGTTGCATTAAATTCTCCTGAGTTTGATGGCGATCCATAATCGGTGACATCTATGTAGTGGGTGGTTTGTGCACTTACATTTGTAAAGCTGATCAGCACGAACGAAATAAGGGTGAAGTAAAATTTTTTCATAGGAATTATTTTTTATTGCACGAAAGATAAAATTTATTTTGATCCGGCTAAGCTGGTTTTTGGCGAATGGCGCGCAGTAAATGAACATGACATGGTTCCTGGCAAATCCAGTTGAAATTGCATGTATTTTTTTTGACGGATGCATCCAATTCAAAGGTGAATGATTCGAAAAAAAATTTCAGTTTATTAAATAAAATTCTACTTTTAGCATGTTATAAAATTGCTGCCAGGAAAGGAATTCAGGACGCACAACAACATTTCCTTTCGTGACACATCCTACCGGAAATTAGTAATCATGCGGAGAACATTTTACTTCACCTTGGCTTTTATTCTCTTGCAGACAGGGACCCGATTGGCATTTTCCCAGTCCCCCCTGGTAAAACAATGGGATAAACGATTTGGCGGCAGGCAGACAGATTTCCTGAATGATTTTTCACAAACTACCGATGGTGGATTTATTCTTGGTGGCTTTTCACTCTCCGGATTGAATGGCGATAAAAGTCAGCCCTCCCGCGGTGGCAACGACTACTGGGTTGTGAAGACGGATATGAATGGAATCAAACAATGGGACAAACGTTTCGGTGGTTCACTCAGCGATTACCTTACTTCTGTCCAGCAAACACGAGATGGCGGATATATTCTTGGCGGTAATTCGCTCTCCGGATCAAATGGGGACAAATCACAACCCGGAAGGGGTTTAAATGATTATTGGATTGTAAAACTTGATTCTACCGGGGTCAAGGAGTGGGATAAACGTTTCGGGGGCACAGATGAAGAATTTTTTACTAGAGTTATTCAAACAACGGATGGCGGTTTTCTTGCTGCCGGCGTTTCGCGTTCCGACAGCAGCGGTGATAAATCCCAGCCAACAAATGGAAACTATGATTTCTGGATCGTAAAGACGGATTCCATTGGAAATAAAATCTGGGATGTCGACCTGGGCGGAATTGATGATGATCAGCTTGCCACGATACAGTTGACCAAAGATGGAGGGTATATATTAGGTGGCTCATCAAATTCAGGAATCGGCGGTGATAAAACACAACCTGTCCGTGGAAATTACGACTATTGGATTTTAAAAATTGATTCAATGGGCGTCAAACAGTGGGACAGGGATTTCGGTGGCATTGATATGGACAAACTTGAATCATTGCAGGAAAGAAGTGATTATGGTTATATCCTTGGAGGATTTTCTTTATCCGGAATCAGTGGCGACAAAACAACTGCGTCATGGGGATCAAATGATTACTGGCTGATTAAAATTGATTCGACTGGAAACATGTTGTGGGATAAAGACTTTGGAAGTTCCGGAATTGATGATGAAGCAGGGAGTATGATCGAAACACGTGATGGCGGATATTTGATTTGCGGTGAGTCCCAGTCACCTATTGGTGGTGATAAATCCGAATCCAATCTTGGTGTAAGTCAGGCATGGATTGTAAAAACAGATTCATCAGGGACGACAGAATGGGAAAAAACAATTCTCACAAATCCAGAACATAAATTAGCCCCCTATATTATTCAAACCAGGAACGGTTGCTTTGCAATTGCACATGCTTCCTGGTCAGGTATTGCAGGATATAAAACGCAGGAAGACTGGGACACCACTCATTCTTCACCTGACTACTGGTTGATTCTTTATTGCGACACAACTGCCTTCCCTGTCGCGCTGTTCAGTGCAGGAAATTCATTGTGTCCCGGCACTTGCACTTCATTTGAAAATCTTGCTTTGTATGCAACCAGTTATCAATGGATTTTCAATGGGGCAAATCCGAATACGAGCATTGACGAAAATCCCCAAAATATTTGTTACGCTACACCTGGAAATTACGATGTTACACTTATTGCATCCAACTTGAATGGAAGCGATACACTCCTCCTTTCGAATTACATCACAGTATTTCCCTTTCCCCCGCCGCAAAGCATCACGCAAAATGGTGATACATTGTTTGCTTTGCCCGGAGCTCAGTCTTACCAATGGTATTTCAATGGAAGCGTGATCAGTGGGGCAACAGATTTCTTTTATGTAGCTGGACAAAGCGGTAATTACAATGTTGTGAGTACCGGAGTCAACGGTTGTGAAGTGGAAGCCGCAATCTTTGATGTGATCGCAAATTTTGCAGCAGTATTTTCCAATGAACAAGTTACAGGTTATCCGAATCCTGTGATTGATTATTTGACGATGCCTGCTCCGAGTGGGATTGAACACCTCGCCATTTCAATTTATAATTCCCTCGGCGCAAAAGTATATGCGGCACTGGAATGCCCTTCAGGTGTTTTTGATTGCAGCTTATTTCCTTCAGGAATTTATATGATAGAACTTTCGAATCAAAATAAGACAACCAATTTCCGGTTTATGAAACAGTGAAAAAAATCACGATGAAAGATTATTTAAATATTATTATTCTGCTGCTTGTTAGTCCTTTCGCATTTGCACAAGCCCCACTTGTAAAACAATGGGACCACCGCTTTGGCGGAGATGCATATGATTACGTGAATAGTTTTCAGCAGACAACAGATGGCGGATTTATTCTTGCCGGCTATTCAACTTCAGGAATTAACGGAGACAAAACGCAACCCAATTGGGGAGGGCTTGATTTCTGGATCGTCAAAACGGATTCCTTGGGAATCAAACAATGGGATAGGCGTTTCGGTGGAACAGCAGATGACTATATCAACTATGCCGAACAAACTTCTGATGGGGGATTTATTCTTGGCGGGCTTTCGAACTCAGGAATCTCAGGAGATAAAACACAGCCGAGCCGGGGCTTCAATGATTATTGGATTGTAAAGACCGATTCACTCGGAAATAAAATATGGGACAAACGATATGGCGGCACGCAGGATGAATACCTCACAGCGGTTCTGCAGACTCCCGATGGAGGTTACATCATCGCCGGTTATTCGGGATCAGGCATTGGAGGGGATAAAACACAAATCAACCGTGGCTATGATGATTACTGGATTGTGAAAACGGATTCTATCGGAACGGTATTATGGGACAAAGATTTCGGTGGAAGTGATTACGACTTTCTCACCAACCTTTTAATCACTGATGACGGAGGGTTTCTTATTGGTGGATCTTCAAGTTCTCCCGCAGGTCCTGACAAGACGCAAAATATCTGGGGAGCTACTGATGTCTGGTTGATCAAAACTGATTCGCTTGGAAATAAACTGTGGGATTTTGACTTCGGTGGAACTGATTATGACCAGGTGAATAGTTTTTGTAAAACCCGGGATAGTGGATATTTACTCGGATGTTATTCCGCCTCAAATATCAGCGGAAACAAAACGCAAAATACCTGGGGACAAGGTGACGTCTGGTTATTAAAAATTTCAGATGCTGGAGTTATTCAGTGGGATAAAGATTTTGGCGGGATTGCAACTGAGGATGGGATCGGCAGTATCTTTCAAAATTCTGACGGTGGATATTTTGTGATCAGCAATTCTTTTTCAGACATTAGCGGAGATAAGACAGAAGTAAATCTCGGCCTGGCGCAGGCATGGGTTGTAAAAACAGATTCCCTCGGAAACAAACTTTGGGACAAGACCATTTTCACAGATCCCGATCAGAAAATTTACCCGATGATGATCCAGACAACAGATGGATGTTACGCCATTGCAGAAGCCACCTATGGCGACAGCGCAGGAGACAAGTCAAATTTCAATTGGGACAATACCCTTTCCAGTACCGACTTCTGGATCATCAGGTATTGCGATACAAGTTCAGCAACCATTGCCGGATTTACCGCAACGAATGAAATTTGTCCCGGGACGTGCATTGACTTCACTAACCTTTCCTCCAACGCAAACTCCTACACCTGGTTTTTTACCGGCTCAGCGATAAATACAAGCACTGATGTCAATCCGCAGGGGGTATGCTATTCAAACCCGGGATCATTCGACGTCACCCTCGTTGCTTCCGGCGTAAACGGGAATGACACACTGGTATTGTTGAACTACATAACAGTTTTTCCATATCCTCCGCCACAGGGCATCGTTCAGAGCGGCGATACTTTATTTGCAAACCAGGGCGCTGTTTCTTACCAATGGTACCATGACGGAAATATCATTCCCGGAGCAACATCCTATTTTTACATCGCAACAGGAAGCGGGAATTTTAATGTCGTGGCGACAGACGTCAATGGCTGTGAAGTAGAAGCGGCAATCTTTGATGTGACAGCCGGTTTTACACAAACCTCATCAGCGGGAAAGGAAGTGAGGGTGTTTCCAAATCCTGCAAAAGAATTTCTATCGCTCACTGCAGACTTCAATATCCAATGCGTTTCAATATTTAATTACCTCGGAGAAAAACTGCTTAGAGAAGAATTCAATCCGACGAACAACGCAATGAAAACTGAATTGGATATACATTCATTGACAGATGGCATTTACCTGTTGGAGGTGACTGGCATCGAGAAAAATTTTTACTTAAAATTTCTGAAATCCGAGAATCAATAATCAAACTATGACTTGTTTTCAACTGACTAAAAAAGTTTTTCTCATTCTTGTAATACTCTCTTGCCGGCTTCAGGCACAAAACCTGGTTTCGAATCCTGGCTTTGAAACAAATACGGGATTTCCAAATGGCGTTGGGCAATATGCACTTGCTACAGGATGGGGAAACTGCAATGGAGGTGGAAGTTCCGATTATTTCCATACGATGGGCAGCGGCATTGTCCAGCTTCCAAATTGTTTTATCGGATCTGTTTTACCGAATACGGGCGATGCATGCATGGGGTATGCGATGTATTATTACAGTCCACCGGATTTCAGGGAATATATTTCGACTCAATTAATTTCACCGATGGTTATCGGGCAAACTTATAATGTAAACTTTTATCTCACGAATGGTATTACCTCCGGAACTTATGGCGGCGGCGGCATTTCTGAAGTAGGTGTCTGTTTCAGTACCACTCCCCTCACACAAATCGGTGTGCTTCCTGTTCCTGTTGTCCCACAAGTCGTATACGGAACCGTGTATTATTCATATACATGGCAATTGATTTCTATGCAGTTTGTTGCCGACTCTGCATACCAGTTTATGAGCGTCGGAAATTTCAGTACCGATGCGCTTTCAAATTATCAGCAGTTTGATCCTTGCGGTAGTTACGGTGCTTATTATTTTTTAGATGACTTTGATGTTGAAGAAGCGAACGTAACTCCTGTTGCACTTTTCTCTGCACCGAATCATATCTGCCCCGGTACATGCACCGATTTTACAAACCTTTCATTGAATGGCAATTCTTATTTATGGACATTTCCCGGCGCCAATCCTGCTGTCAGCACTGATGTAAATCCAACAAATATCTGTTACAATACACCCGGTACATATAATGTTTCCCTGATCGCTACGAATGCAGTGTCAAGCGATACCCTGACATTGAATAACTTCATTACCATTTATCCTTATCCTGCACCGCAGGGAATTACTCAAAGTGGCGATACTTTATTTGCCAACCAAGGAGCCGTGACTTACCAATGGTATTTCAATGGTACTCTTGTGAATGGTGCAACGGATTATTATTATATCGCACCTGAGAGCGGCAGTTACAACGTAGTGTGTACTGATGTGAATAATTGTGAAGTGGAAGCGGTTATTTTTGATGTAGTCGCGGGAACGGAAGCGGAAGTAGTCAGCGGCAATCAGCAGTTGGAAATCTATCCAAATCCGGTGAAAGACAAATTCACAATTCGCAATAAGCAATTGACTTCCGGCTATCTGAATGGTACAACATATGATATTTCGATTTATGATTTGCTTGGAGAGATTATCTTCCGGGCTGCTGACTGGAGACTGGGAACTGTTGACTGTAGACTTTTTCTCCCCGGTATTTATATCCTGGAAATAACATCAGGAGAAAATATTTATCACATCAAGTTTATCAAGAAATGAAGAACAGTATGAAAATAAAATTTCTACTTCCAATATTAATTTTGTTCATCTCCGGTAGCGAAGCGCAGAACCTCATTTCCAACCCGGGATTTGAAAATTATTCTTCTTTACCTGTTACCTATGGTGAATTCAATCTTGCAGTTGGCTGGGATAATTGCACAGGGGCGGGAACACCGGATTATTTCAATACTTCTGGTTCTGTTGGAACATATTTTGGAACAAATCTTCCGCACACCGGTGACGGAATGGGAGGCTTCTGCCCTTATCATGGTTCGTCCATGGATTTCAGGGAATACTTTGATATCGCGCTATCAACACCGATGATTGTGGGTCAGACATACACGGTTTCCTTCTGGCTGGCAAATGGAATCAACGGCGGCTATGGATATGGCTGCAACAATGTAGGAGTTGCATTTTCAAACGGTCCATTGATTCAGTCAGGAACTGCTCCGATATTACTTACACCACCGGTAGAAATCACCACAATTTTTTACGACAGCAATTGGACACAATTCACATTCCTGTTTACACCCATTGCAGCATTCGACTATTTCACGATCGGAAATTTCAGGAATGATGCCAATACACAGATCGCACAATTCGGCGTTAACTACAATGCTGTCTATTATTTTGTTGACGATATCGTTGTTGAACTTGCCAACCAGCCGCCTGTAATTGCTTTCACTTCACCGAATCATATTTGTCCGGGTACGTGTACAGACTTCACCAACCTCTCTCAAAACGCAACTTCATACCTATGGACTTTCACCGGCGCAAATCCATCAACGAGTACAGATGTCAATCCAACAAACATCTGTTACAATACACCCGGTACATACCCTGTTTCATTGATCGGTACCAATTCATTCAGCAGCGATACACTGACGTTGAATAATTATATCACCGTTTATCCTTACCCGCCGCCCCAGGGAATTTTGCAAAGTGGAGATACATTATTTGCCAACCAGGGCGCAATCAGTTACCAATGGTTCTACAATGGAAATAGTATCAGCGGTGCCACAGAATACTTCTATGCAGCGCCTCAAAGCGGCGATTACAACGTGGTGTGTACCGATGGAAATGGATGTGAGGTAGAAGCTGTAATCTTTAATGTTATTGCTTCTACTGAGTTTGCATCAAATGCCGAAGGTTCGGGAGCGTTCACAATATTCCCCAATCCGGTAAGTGACGAATTAACAATGCACCTACCTTCCGGACAAGCTGGCAATGCACCTGCCTACCAGACAGGCGGGCTGGGAACAGCCTTTGAGATTTCGATTTATAATATGGTTGGCGAAAAAATTTATTGGGATGCTGATTGTATCCCGATAGCCATCGGGATGTCGACTGTTCGCCCAGGCGAATCTGTCCTGTGGCAGATTGATTGTCGGCTTCTTCCCCAAGGCTCGTACTGGCTGGAAATATCTGACGGTAAAAATATCGTGCGAAAACAATTTTTAAAACAGTAACGAAATTATTTTACGCCTATCACTTCCCGCTCCACCCACTTCTTGCCCCAGTTGTCAATTTCATCGGCATTCCATAGTGATGGATAAAAAATCCGTTTCTGGAAACGCGGAGGCAAATATTTCTGCCAGTTGGTTCCGCCTGTTGCGGGCACATCTCCATCTTTTGTTTGCAGGTAGCGCGCCGCCGAACGGTAATGCACGAGCGGCCAGTTCACATTCACGTTGGCATCAAGCTCACGCAACGCACTTATGACTTCCGGCCGTGCCTGATCTTTTTCAGGCAGCGATTTATATTTCGCCCAGATGTTACCGGTCATGCATTCTTTTGCCGTCTCAATAAACTGCTCAGAATATTTTTTTTCAAACTGTTCCAGCGTCAGTGTTTTCTTTCCTGAAGCAAGCTCGGTGGCACCCTGCTTCCAGTAGATGTGTTCATACATTTCTTCTATTGAAGGATTGCCTGTTTTGTATTGATCCCTCACGTCCTTATCAACCAAATGAATAAAATCGGTGCAATGCATTTCAATGATCCTGTACTGCGCACTTTGAAAACCACTGGCCGGAAGCAATGCCATCCGGAAAGCAAGGAACTGGTTACGTTCCATGCCTTCACCCATAATGTCGAAAGATTTGGTCAGCGCTTCGAAGTACCGGTTAATGCGCGTGATGCGTTCCACAAAAAATTGCGGATCGAGTTTTTCCTTCCAGCCCATATCATGTCCGTTGGGTTGCACGTCACGCCCGTTATGAGCGATCTGCTCCAGTTCATGAAGTGAGAGCTTAAAATAGAGTTCTGTGATCTGGTGATAGATGATGAAAATCTGCTCATCAGGAAAATCTGTTTTCGGATTCTGAAGTGTAAGAAGTGTATCTACGTGTGTGTATTCCCAATACGGAAGGTAGTTGGCCATCAGCAGGCCATCGAGATAGGAGACGATATTCTGTCCCATCAATTCATACTTCTCGTTCAGTTTTTCGAGGCGCTCGCGGATTTCAGGTGTCAGTTCCATGCGCACAAATATACAGCAATCGCGGAATTGAGTTTATACAACGACGCGCAATGAGGAATCTACCCAACTCAAACTCTGATGAACTACCTGATTGTGGAAATGTGGTGACTCTTATTTATCCTTTACCACAGAAAGCGGGCCCGAAATATTTTCAAAACTGACGAGGTCCATTTTAATCGCACCTACCAGCACCTCAGCCTGCACACGCACGGGAATGTGGTTATCGTCATCGCT